>NZ_JBPAOE010000006.1:0-119746 GCF_054051265.1 Vibrio sp. C8 | reverse complement strand
CCTTAAAATACAAAACGCCCGATGAAGTACACCGAGCGTTTTAACTAAAATGTGTCAACCCATATCAGGACGGGTCAAATCCATCAGTTATACCAAATTAATTTACTTTAAATTGATTCACCAGTGCTTGCTGCTGTTTTGAGAGCGAGCTAATTTCTGCACCTACAGCTTCAGATTCCCCAGCCTGCTCTAGTATCTGAGCACTCAAATCCCGAATATTTGCTACGTTTTGATTCACTTCAGCAGACACTGTTTGTTGTTCTTCTGCGGCTTTCACAATCTGAGAATTCATATCATTGATTGCTGAGATGGCATCAAAAATTTTGTTTAGCTCAGTTACCGCTTGCTGCACATGCGACGCCGTTCCATTCGCCAAACTGTTACCTTCTTGGATAGCGTTCACCACATCACTGGTACCTTTTTCAACTTTCTCGATCACCGTTCGGATTTCACCAACCGACGCCTGTGTGCGACTAGCAAGGTTGCGAACTTCATCTGCAACCACTGCAAAGCCTCTTCCTTGCTCTCCTGCTCGAGCCGCTTCAATTGCAGCATTGAGTGCGAGTAAGTTCGTCTGTTCTGAAATGCCTTCTATCACTTCAAGAATATCAGTGATATTGACGTTGTTGCGCGCAAGCTCTTCAACAATAGGCACCGCTCGGTTCATGGTATTAACCAAGTTGAGCATCTCAGCTTCCGAAGTTTTAATCACTTCTTGGCCGATACGAGCTGACTCATTCGCTTGTTCTGCGGCGTGTACTGCATTTTCTGCGTTGTGAACAACTAAGCTCGCTGTTTGTGTCATCTCTTCAGAAGCGGTCGCAACAAGGTCAACTTCTTTAAACTGCGCTTCACTACTACGCCTTGTCTCTCCAGCCGTGATTTTCGCCTGCTCAGTGGTATCCGCAACTGAATGAGTTGTTTCAATCACTTGCCTGATAGTTGATTGCAGTTTGTCGAGGAATTTATTGAATCCATGAGCCAGCTGACCGATTTCATCTTGCGATTGAACATCTAAACGCTGAGTTAAATCTCCTTCACCATCAGCAATGTCATTCAAACGCACTACTACTTCTCGAATAGGCTTTACTATGCGTGACGCTGTATAAGCAATCACCGTTAACCCTAGAACAGCAAACAATAACCCAGCTAGCAGCTCTACTTTTACGCCACTTTCTACCTGCGCGGTAATAACGCTATCGAGTTCGTCTGCATCTTTAAGAACACTGCTACGGGGCATCTCGAATATCACGCCCCAAGTTTGATTAGCAACGGTAATCGGTGCAAACACCGTCATCCATTGTCCATCTTCACTCCACAATGATTCGACTTTCTTACCAGATAACAGGCTTGAAACCTTGTCTTTAGAAACGCTTGAGCCGCCAAACGGTTCTCCAATAGTCAGAGCTTGATCATCGCTGGCGATAAGAGTTCCATCCAAACTAATAATGAAAATCTTACCTTCACCATTAAATAAGCTGCTATCAGAGTCTTTCGCAACAACCAACAAAGGATCTAATTTTAAGTCGATTCCGTAAAAGCCAATCACTTCCTCATCGACGATAATGGGAACTGATAGAGAAGTTGCCAAAAACTGCTCTGTTCCTTGGCTAATTAATCGTGGTGAAGTTACACAAGCGTTTCCGTCATTAATCGGGCAGGCAAAACGCTCGCTATTTTCGTTATCTGACAGTTGTTTCTCCGTCAGAACTTCATTCACTGCATTCTGGCCTTCATCGGCTGCTCGCCAATATGGAGCAAAACGTCCGATATCGTTAGAACCAACATAATCGGCATTCACATAGTTACTGTCTTCAGAATCGAGAGCATTAGGTTTGAATACCAGATAAGCACCTTCGATAGTTGGGAAGTCTAGTACAGATTTACGAACCATTTCATTTAGCGCTGTGCGTAGTGCTTCACTTTCACCGAAATTGTCTTCCGAGTTTTTCTTTAGGAATAAAGCCGTTGAAGATAGCATTTCTGCACGATAAATCGCTTCACTGAGATATTCCGATATTTCAGTTGAATTTAGCTGTGCGCGAGTTTTAAGCAACTGTTGAGACTTGTTGATAACGGATTCAGCGCTCTGATTTTTAATGACCTGCTGATTAGTCACAGCATTGTAAACCGAGAACCCGATAAGAGATAACGAGGTTACGAGCAGGCAAAAACCTGCCAACAGTGTAATTTTCCACTGAACTGATAGTGTTCGCATACAACATCCTTATGCTAGCGTTTAAACTCATATAATCGAATGAGATAACTCGAAATTAGACCACAATCTATCGATATATCAATACAAATCTGACACAAAACCCACCATTTTCTGACACAATCAGTTTGAGCGAGTTCGTCAGTTTGTTCTGTTCAAGCTAAGTGGTACCATCACACTCGTTCGTTGTTACCTATTTATGTAATCAATTCAATTGGTAACGGCTTAATAAACATAAAATTTCAAGGACTAACCAATGAAAGTTATTAGCTTTAACATCAATGGGTTACGAGCAAGACTTCACCAACTCAAAGCTCTGATTGATAAGCATCAGCCTGATGTTATCGGCTTACAAGAAATCAAAGTTCATGATGAAGCCTTCCCTATCGAAGATGTCGAAGCCATGGGCTATCACGTCTATTTTCATGGGCAAAAAGCACACTACGGCGTAGCTATGCTGTGCAAGCAAGAACCGATTGAAGTTAAGAAAGGCTTTCCTACCGACAACGAAGATCATCAAAAACGTATGATTATGGCTACAATCTTGGATGATAACGGCGAAAAGGTTACTGTTCTTAACGGTTACTTCCCACAAGGCGATAACGTTGACCATGAAGTTAAGTACCCATACAAGCGCCAGTTTTATAAAGATTTAATGCTGTATTTAACTGAGCACCACACTAATGATGAACAACTGATTGTTATGGGCGACATCAACATCAGCCCTATCGATTCAGATATCGGTATTGGCGAAGTAAACCGAAAACGTTGGCTAAAAACAGGCAAATGTTCATTCCAACCTGAAGAACGCGAGTGGCTAAAAACACTGACCGATTGGGGCTTCGAAGACACATTCCGCAAACTTCACCCAAGCGTTAATGATAAGTTCTCGTGGTTTGATTACCGTTCTCGTGGCTTTGACGACAACCGAGGCCTGCGTATTGATGTCATTTTGGCTACACCATCTCTCGCTCAAAAATGCGTTGAAGCGGATATCGACTACGAACTTCGCGGCATCGACAAACCTTCTGACCACGCACCTATCTGGACGGTATTCAAGTAGTTATCCCGATTTAATATCGCACTAATAATGACAAAGCCCCAATTCTGGGGCTTTGTCTGTTTCATTCCTAAACTTTCTGCTTCTATTAATCGTTAGCTAAGTGGGCGCATATAGCGCAAGAAACGTTTTTCAGCACCTTTAAAACACCAAAGTACAATGAAGGTTAGGCTCATGTAGAACAGACCCGCCGTTAAGAATGATTCAAATGGAGCGTAATAGCGTGAGTTCACCAAACGGGCTGCACCTGTTAAATCCATAATGGTAACGATACCAGCCACTGCACTGCCGTGAATCATAAAAATCACTTCGTTACTGTAAGCAGGTAATGCACGACGAAGTGCACTTGGCAGAATAATACGACGATAAGTTTGGAATACGCTCATACCATAGGCTTTCGCCGCTTCTACTTCTCCTTTTGGCAGGCCATTAATTGCACCACGCACAATCTCTGCAGTGTAAGCTGAAGTATTGAGGATGAACGCTACTAACGCACAGAACCAAGCATTTTCCCAAAGTGTGTCTTTAACAGGGAAGAACTGATCCATACCGTAGTAAATCAAATACAACTGAACCAGTAGTGGCGTACCGCGGAAGAAATAGATGTAGCCCCAAGAAGGTAAATTGAGCGCATAGTTTTTACTGTTACGTGCGATAGCTAAAGGAATCGCAATGCATATGCCGATGATCAGAGATAAAGACACTAACCATACTGTTGTCCATAAGCCTTGAAAGTAAATTGGAAGGCTTTCAATAATCAGTGAAAAGTCCATATTTACCTCGTATGAATACTAAATTTGCGCTCAACTAACTTAAGCAGGCCGGTCGAAATGCTAGTGAACAGAAGGAATATGACCGCAACCGTCATGTAGAAAGTAAATGGCATCTTGGTCGAACCTGCAGCAAGTGAACTCATACGAACCATGTCTTCTAAGCCGATGATAGATACCAATGCCGTTGTTTTAAGTAATACCAACCAGTTGTTACCAAACCCCGGTAGCGCGTGACGAATCATTTGCGGTAACAGAATGCGTCTGAACGACAATACGGCGCTCATGCCATAAGCTTTGGCTGCTTCCATTTCGCCTTTATCCACCGCCATTATTGCGCCGCGAAAGGTCTCAGCCATGTAAGCACCAAAGATAAATCCAATCGTTAATACACCAGCAATAAATGGGCTCACATCGATATAATCTGGCACATACTGAACCCATTCATCGGCAGTACCAAGCCAGTTATTGAGAGATTCATTGATCGAATAAAGACTGTTATTAAGTAAGATTTGACCACCGAAGAAAATCAACATCATCAGAACAAGGTCTGGAATGCCGCGAATGATGGTGGTGTAAAGAGTCGCGATGCCCTTAGCCCAAGCATAAGGAGACAGCTTAGCCAGTGCGCCTAACATACCAAGCACAACGGCTAACAATAGTGAAAGTATTGCAACTTCAATGGTGAGTACAGCCCCCTTTGCAATAGAGGCTTCATATCCCTGTAGATCCAGCATAAAAACTTCCTAGTCCTTAAAGCTTGGCTGCTGGGTACTGCTACGAACTAGGAACCAACAACCAAGAATGCCTTTATTATTGTTACGTCTCTGCCGTTCAGCACGACAGAGACATTTGAGGCTTATTAATCGCCGTATACGTCGTACTTGAAGTATTTGGCAGCGATTTGTTGATAAACGCCTTTTTCACGAAGTGAAGCGATAGCGCCATTCAACTTTTCAGTCAGGTCTTTATCTTGTTTACGAGTTGCAATGCCGAAACCGTCACCAAACCATTTAGGGTCTGTCAATGATGGACCAACAAACTCGTAGCCTTCGCCACCCGGTTTGTTTAGTACGCCATCTTCTAGTGCAGACGCGTCACCTAGAACAGAAACAATACGACCATTTGCAAGGTCAAGATAGGCTTCATCGAACGAGCCGTAACGAACGATTTCTACAGAGTCACCGTAGTTGTCCGTTAAATACTTGTCATGAGTCGTTGCACGTTGCACACCAATTTTAACGCCTTTAAGGCCTTCTTTAGAAAAATCTAAACCCGCGCCTTTCTTAGCGATAAATTTGTTAGGAATCAGTGCGTATTTGCTGGTGAAATCGACTTTCTTCTTGCGCTCTTCAGTGATAGACATCGCTGCAATGATCGCGTCGTACTTACGAGCAAGTAGAGAAGGAATAATACCATCCCAATCTTGAGCAACAATTTGGCATTTTACTGCCATCTCTTTACAAAGCGCGTTTGCCATATCAACGTCAAAGCCTTTCAGAGAACCATCTGATTCTGTCCAGCTAAACGGAGGGTAAGCACCTTCAATACCAAAGCGTACAGTTTTCCACTCTTTCGCTTGGGCAACACCGGTCGCAGCTGTAGCAGCTATCGCCGCAACTAATAACCACTTTTTCATTTCCATACTCCTGTGATTGTTGTGTTTTATTTTTACTTTAGTTTTATCAACCTATCTTTAATGAATCGAAAGGCTGAAAGAATTTAATAAATTGAAGAGATAAACTGCTTGAGACGTTCTGAATCCGGATTACTAAACAGCTTTTTAGGATCGCCTTGTTCTTCCACCAATCCTTGATGCAAAAACAACATATGGTTAGAAACGTCACGTGCGAAAGCCATTTCATGAGTTACCACTAACATGGTTCGTCCTTCTTCGGCTAATGAACGCATAACTCCCAGCACTTCTCCCACTAATTCAGGGTCAAGCGCAGACGTCGGCTCATCAAATAGTAAGACTTCAGGCTCAACAGCGAGCGCTCTTGCAATTGCCGCACGTTGTTGCTGACCTCCGGAGAGATGTCCCGGATAATAATCTTTTCGTTCGTAGAGACCTACTTTCTTTAAAAGCAGCTCTGCATTTTCAATCGCTTGGGCTTTAGGAACACCAAGAACGTGAACGGGTGCTTCAATTACGTTTTCCAGCACTGTCATGTGTGACCAGAGGTTGAATCCTTGAAAAACCATAGCTAAGCGTGAACGGATGCGCTGCACTTGTTTTTCATTAGCAGGAAGAGAGATACCTTGACGGTTTTTTTTCATTTGAATCAATTCACCATTGACCCATATTTCACCATCTGTCGGTGTTTCGAGTAAATTGATACAACGTAGAAAGGTACTTTTGCCAGAACCAGAAGAGCCAATAATAGAGATAACATCCCCTTTATGTGCTTGAAGTGAGATACCTTTCAGAACTTCATTCTGGCCAAATGTTTTGTGCAGTTGTTTTATATCGAGCGCTGGTACTTCATTCATGCGCTTTAACTCCCTGTATTTTATGACACTGCAGAGCATTCCAGCTCAATTTCGCTACAAAGTATCACTCGACGCCATAACATGCAACAAATTATTAACCTGCAAAAATGAAATATTTAATTATTTTATGTGAGTATTAATTCATAAATTGGCTATTTCTTCTTCAAAGGTCGCATATTAAAACACTCTGAACCTATCTAACACAACCAAGCCAATTTAACAAAAATGCTAAAAGCAAGACATATAGCAAACTTTGAAACATAACCACCACATATAGGTTTTCACGTTTTGGCAAGTTAAAAAAGGGTAATAAACCTCACACTTTGAAAATAAATTTCAACTAAAAAATCCCCTATCTGACTGATTTCATTACTACGATGTAGTTTTCTTTCATTTCCTAAACTAAAGTGATCAAGATCAATCACTATAAAGGGTTAGCACGTTAAACTCGCCAGCAATTATAAGGCGATTCTAATGCCCATTATTATTACGTTAGCTATGCTATAAAGCACAATAGAAACGTGTTACATATTCAGCCGAAACTTTCGCTATTGCGGACACTTAAGCAGAATTCATTTCAGAATTAATAACTTTATACAATGAGGAATCTATGTCAGAAGCAGTGAATAAAGCGCATTCTGATTCAGATATCGAGACTAAGAGCTACAGTGAGCTTCATCGTCCAGCGTCTGAGTTCGACAGCCGTTCAGATTACTTAGATCATGAACTACAAATCATGAAGCCTCGCCGCTTTGGTTTAAACTTGCCAGGTCGCGATTTCCGTTTTGAGCTTGAAGATTTCGTTCCTGCTCTTGCAGGTACTATCGGCATTATCGCGATGTACTCTGCAGTTATGATGTCTTGGGCGGAAGGTCTGACACAAGCTTGGGATCACGTTCATCTAACGAAAGAGTTCGCCATCGAAGTTGCTCGTGTGGAAATGTTGATTCCTGCACTCTTATTCTGTGTGCTTGCTTCTGGTGTATTTAACCCTAAAGCAAACTTAGCAGGTAACCACGGTCCGATGATTCCACTTATCGGTACTATCGCTCTAGCTGGTGCTCACCCTCTTGCATTAGCATTGCTTATCGGTGTCTTTGGTTTGCTACTTAGCTTTTTCAAAGGCGGCTCTAAGCTTGTTAACCTTACTTCTGAAGGCACCGCGGGTGGTTTACTTATCTTCTTAGGTTTAACGGGTACAATCAGTCAGATTAACTCCATCCAATCTTGGGCTGTGAGTTTACAATCGGCAGATGTAGCAGCTGGAAGTATGGGTTACGTAGGCTTAGTTGTCCTCGGTGTAACCGTCGCTATCTACGCTTACCTAGCTAAAATCAATAAACGCTGGCTTGCAATCCCTGTGTGTGCGTTTACTGGTCTAGCTATCGCATTGTTATTTGGCGCTGGTTTCGATATTAAATTCGAAACAGAAATGGGGCTTCCAAACCTTAACCCTGTTTACTGGTGGGGCAGTACTGAAGAAGGTTGGATGTTAGGTCTTCCTAACATGGAACACTTCATCGCATCTCTACCGTTCGCAATTCTTGCAGTAGCAATGTGGTCTCCAGATTTCCTTGGTCACCGTATTTTCCAAGAGATGAACTACCCTAAAGGAACTGAAAAAGTACTGATGGACGTAGATGACACTATGACTATGTGTTCATTCCGTCAAATGGTAGGTACAGCGGTTGGTGGCGGTAACATTACTTCATCTTGGGGTACGTACATGATCCCAGCAGCTATCGCTAAACGTCCGATTCCTGCAGGTGCAATTCTGCTTGGTTTGATAGTAATGACTGTTGCTGTACTTGGTTTCCCAATGGACGTTGCAGTATGGCCACCAGTAATGCGTGTTGCTCTACTAGTAGGTGTATCTCTACCTCTACTAGAAGCGGGTATGCAAATGGTTCGCGATACTAAAGACTCACAGGCGGCTGGTATCTGTATCTTTGCTTCTATCGTAGCAAACCCTGTATTGGCGTGGGCTCTAACCATGTTCCTGGACAACAACGGTCTAATCGGCGACAAAGAACGTGCAGCACGCTTGTCTTTCATGGATAAAATTGTTATCCCTGTAACCGTGTTTATTATCTGTCTTGTTGCTATGCTTGCAGTTGGTATGCTTGAAGCGCAATACGGTCTAAAAGCTTGGCTTTAAGTTAAAAAGATTAAATACTAAACGGGTAGCGCAAAGCGCTACCCTCTTTTTATTATCTGATTATCTTTTCAACTTTTTTTTGTTTTATTCAACTTTTATTGATTTAGTTTAAGTTTTGCAATTTTTTTTTAGTGTAATGTAATTTCATCAAACGGACATTTGACAGTAAGAACGAGTAACAATATCTATAGTATTAATCTGAGATTATGAACTATATATATTGTTATTAAATATAGAGTGTACTGCCTCTCTTTAACTAAAGAGATAGCTGGCTCAACGGCGAAACAGTGCGTGTTTTTTCTACTAAAAAGGTAGGTATGTCATGGCAGAGCAATTTGCTAAAGCTTGGGAAGGTTTTGCTGCAGGTGAGTGGCAAAATGAAGTAAACGTTCGTGATTTCATTCAAAAGAACTACACTCCGTACGAGGGTGACGAATCTTTCCTAGTTTCTGAGGGAACTGAAGCGACCAACGCGCTTTGGGCTAAAGTAATGGAAGGTATCAAACAGGAGAACGCTACTCATGCTCCTGTAGATTTCGACACTTCTGTTATCTCTACCATCACTGCTCACGATGCAGGCTACATCGACAAAGATCTAGAAACTATCGTTGGTCTTCAAACTGACGCTCCACTTAAGCGTGCAATCATTCCTAACGGTGG
Organism: Vibrio sp. C8; assembly: GCF_054051265.1. Classification (NCBI taxonomy): domain Bacteria; kingdom Pseudomonadati; phylum Pseudomonadota; class Gammaproteobacteria; order Vibrionales; family Vibrionaceae; genus Vibrio; species Vibrio sp. C8. The sequence goes on along the minus strand of NZ_JBPAOE010000006.1, from coordinate 110,390 downwards.
CATCCGTATGGTTGAAGGTTCATGCAAAGCATACGATCGTGAACTTGATCCTATGGTTTCTAAAATCTACACCGAATACCGCAAAACACACAACGCGGGTGTTTTCGATATCTACACTCCAGACATCCTTGCATGTCGTAAATCTGGTGTACTAACAGGTCTTCCTGACGCATACGGCCGTGGTCGTATCATCGGTGACTACCGTCGTGTTGCACTTTACGGTATCGACTACCTAATGAAGGACAAACTGGCTCAATTCACGTCTCTACAAGAGCGTTTTGAGAACGGTGAAGATCTTCACATGACTATGCAACTTCGTGAAGAAATTGCTGAGCAACACCGCGCTCTTGGCCAAATCAAAAAAATGGCTGCGAAATACGGTTGTGATATTTCTCGTCCAGCTGAAACTGCTCAAGAAGCAATCCAATGGACTTACTTCGGCTACCTAGCTGCTGTTAAGTCTCAAAACGGTGCTGCAATGTCTCTAGGTCGTACTTCTACGTTCCTAGACGTGTACATCGAGCGTGATATCGCTGCAGGTAAGATCACTGAAGCTCAAGCTCAAGAAATGATCGACCACTTCGTAATGAAACTACGTATGGTTCGTTTCCTACGTACTCCTGAGTACGATGAGCTATTCTCTGGCGACCCAATTTGGGCAACAGAATCAATGGGTGGTATGGGTCTTGACGGTCGTACGCTAGTTACGCGTTCTAACTTCCGTTTCCTAAACAGCCTATACACAATGGGTCCTTCTCCAGAGCCAAACATCACGGTTCTTTGGTCTGAAGCGCTACCAGACGGTTTCAAACGTTTCTGTGCAAAAGTATCTATCGATACTTCTTCTATCCAGTACGAAAACGACGACCTAATGCGTCCAGACATGAACTCTGACGATTACGCAATTGCATGTTGTGTATCACCAATGGTTGTTGGTAAACAAATGCAGTTCTTCGGTGCTCGTGCGAACCTTGCTAAAACGATGCTTTATACCATCAACGGCGGTGTCGATGAGAAACTGAAAATCCAAGTTGGTCCAAAAATGGACAAAATCGCTGGTGAGTATCTTGACTACAATGAATTGTGGGACAAGATGGACCACTTCATGGATTGGCTAGCTAAGCAATACGTGACTGCATTGAACTCTATCCACTTCATGCATGACAAGTACAGCTACGAAGCTTCTCTAATGGCTCTACATGATCGTGACGTTGTACGTACTATGGCATGTGGTATCGCAGGTCTATCTGTTGCAGCTGACTCTCTATCTGCAATCAAATTCGCGAAAGTTAAGCCAATTCGTGACGAAGATGGCCTAGCAATCGACTTTGAAATCGAAGGCGATTACCCTAAATTCGGTAACAATGATCCTCGCGTTGATGACATCGCTTGTGAACTTGTTTCTGTATTTATGAACAAAATCCGTAAGCTTAAGACTTACCGTAATGCGATTCCTACTCAGTCTATCCTTACTATCACTTCAAACGTGGTATACGGTAAGAAGACTGGTAATACTCCTGACGGTCGTCGTGCTGGTACTCCATTTGCACCTGGTGCAAACCCAATGCACGGTCGTGACGAAAAAGGTGCAGTAGCATCATTGACTTCAGTAGCGAAACTACCGTTTGCTGACGCTCAAGATGGTATCTCTTACACCTTCTCTATCGTTCCTAACGCATTAGGTAAAGAAGAAGCAAGCCAACGTGCTAACCTTGCAGGTCTAATGGATGGTTACTTCCACCACGAAGCTGGCAAACTAGAAGGTGGCCAACACCTAAACGTTAACGTGCTTAACCGCGACACTCTACTTGACGCTGTTAAACACCCAGAGAAATACCCTCAGCTAACTATCCGTGTTTCGGGTTATGCTGTTCGTTTCAACTCTCTGACTGCTGAACAACAAGCTGACGTTATCGCACGTACATTTACTGAGTCTATGTAAGACTTAGCTTAAATAACAAGCTAAAAGCCCTCGCATTTGCGGGGGCTTTTTATTTATTCATTAATTTTATCAAAGCGTTAAAAACACCTAATATGACTCAATTGCTTAAATCCACCCTTTATCTTTACTCGTCTTAGTGTTTTCAATCAGTTAAACTCACAATTCTGTTGTATTCGAGTTGTAATCAAATGTCCGTATCCCGAATTTTCCTTTTATTAACATGCAGTTTTTCCGCTCTTGCTGCTCAAACATCGACTGTAACTCTCAACGTTGATAACGATGGTATTTACGGGATAGACCAAGATTACACCAGTGGTCTTTTCCTCTCTTACACGTCAAGCGCCATTCGTCCAAACTGGTGGTCAAAACCGCTTAGTCTTTCTGCTTGGGGCGCAGCCAGTTTAGATAAATGGGAAATCAGTGTTGGTCACAAAATGTGGACACCTTCAGATATCACGCTTGATACCCCACAGCCTAACGAACGCCCTTATGCAGGTTTGTTGCATGGCGAGTTTAGCTACATCAGTTTGCACCCGCAACAAGCACAGCGCTTTAACCTTCTAATTGGTACTACTGGTGAAAGTGCCTTATCCGAAGAAGCACAACGTGTAGTGCATTCCATTACCAAGTCTGACGATCCCAATGGTTGGGCTTATCAAGTTGAAGATAAAGTCGTAGGCAGCGTCGGTTATCTTTCGCATTTCAATTTAATTCGCCGTCGTTTCACCATGAGCACAGACTTCGAAATCTCCACCATTTCTGAAGTCAACGTTGGTAACTATCGCAGCGACGCCGCAACAGGATTTATGGTTCGTTGGGGACAAGATCTGGCAGGCAACTTTGGTAGTGCACAAATATCAGTAGAAAACCCATTTAAGGCCGGAATGATTGGCGCGTCTGACTACGGTTGGTTTCTATTCGGTGGTATCGAAGGGCGTTATCGCTTTAATGACATCACGCTTGAGGGAAATCGACCATTAGATGGTTTGGAGCACCCTGCAAGCTATTACGAAGTGACTTTAGAACCTTGGCAAGCGACTGCGGTAGCGGGTGCGGCTTGGTACAGCCGCCACTTCGGTTTTACTTTTACGACGACCGCCAATACCTCTGAATACAAACAAGATAAGAAATCTCTGCACGGTACTGGCGGTGTATCCTTCTATGCGTTTTTCTAATCGCATTTGTGGGTTAGATACTAAAGCGTTGGCAATCCGAGTTTAGCTCTGAAGAGCGTTGGTCAACGACGCGGCTGATTGAACGCAGCTGCTCGTTGTTATCTTCCAGCTCTTTCATTGCCACAGAAATTTGCGTCATATTATCGGCCATAGATTGACTGGTAGTCGCCAATTCTTTGATGGAACTGACAATGATTTCTGTTTGGTGCGCCGCCTCTCCCGCTTTATTAGTTATCTGAGCCAAAGCCTCCATCGCTTCATGGCCTCGTTCCTGACCAATTTGCATGGTTTGCCCAGATTGACCAAATTTCTGAATAACCTCAGCACTCTCTTTCTTCATCGTATCAATCGTACCTGAGATTTCAGCAACCGCATTTACGGTACGGACAGCCAAGTTTCGGACTTCATCTGCTACAACCGCAAAACCACGTCCTTGCTCTCCTGCTCGCGCAGCCTCGATAGCCGCATTTAGCGCTAGCAAGTTGGTTTGCTCAGCAATGCTGTTGATGATGTCCATAACTGAGTCAACTTTGGTCGAAGCTTCTTCCAGTTGCTGAATATTAGTCGTCGCAGAGCTTAGAATTTTACCTACATCCTCTAGTGAACCAATGGCGGCCGCAATGACTTTCGCACCATTTTCCGCTGCCTCTGTCGATGACTTACTCACATCAGAAACAAACGCCAGAGAATTAGACACTTCGTGAGTAGTGACACTGACTTCTTCAGTAGCAGAAGCCAATAGTTGAGTTTGCCCCAAAACATCAGACTGCCCGTTCACAAGGTCGTCAATGCCGTTGTTTAGCTGTGCTGCATCTCCTGATAAGGCTTCACTTCGCTGCTGAACAGCTTTAACCAACTCCCCTAAGTGTTTACAACTCTGGTTAATCGCTACTGCCAACTGATTAAATTCATCATTTGGGTTATTCGATATTGGCATGCGCTGTGATAAATCACCTTGCGACAAACGTTCCATCACCGCTTTGGTTTGTGATAGTGAACGAGTCAAAGAGATACTTAACATGACAAAAATCGAAATAGTTATCACCGCCAAAACAGCACAGGCCACCAGCACAGACCATTGAGTTTGTACGCCAGCTTTTTCCGCTTGTTGCTGATAGGTTTCACTAAGGCTCTCAATCTGTTTGGATAAACTTTCAATTAAACTTTTCGCTTGAGATTCACTGGCAATCAATTGCGCTTGCTGATCGTTAACCAATTGCGAAAGCTCACTGACACGTAAAAAAGTTTCTTTAAAATTCGCCACTTCTTTTTCATAGAGAGAAAGCATTGAGTAGCTTTTCGACATGTTTATAAAACCTGCCATAGCACGATTAAACAACTTTAGGTTTTGTTCACTTGGCTGAAGAAGATAGTTTTGTTGCGCTTTGACTACAGCTTGGAAATCGGAGTTGATAGTGACCATCCCTGTTTCAGCAATTTTCGCTTCTATGGTCGTCGCTAGTTGTTTTAGCTCACCCAATATTCCCTCTTCTACATTGAAGCCCAATTCGGACTTTAGCTCCATCCAAGGCAAAAGCGACTGTTCAAACTGTGAGGTAACTTGTAGCAGTTGCTGAGACTCTTCACTGAAATTCAATTGTTGTAGAAAAGTGATGTCTGCCTGCACATGCTCCATCAAACTTTTTAATTTGTCCTTCGCTTGAGAAACCTGATCTGCGGTAAGACTTTCTTTTTCGGAGGCCAAAGCAAGCAGATTTGCTTGGGTTGAGTGCAATGCTAACGCCCCAGACGTAATGTCCGAACTTTGCTTATATTGTGAACCCATACCTGACAGGCTCATTGCGGTATAAAGACCAAGGCTAACAAAGCCAATACATAGAACAATAATAAAAAGTGTGATTTTTTGCTTCTGAGATAATTTCAGTACATCCATGCTAATCTTCCTTGTCACCATCCTGTGACTTTAACTTCAAGATACTACGGGCTAAAGTGTTGTAATGTTTCATTTACATTTTTGTTACTAATATCTTTTTTATAACACCCATCTTCAGCAATTTCGATTTTTTTTTAAACTATTTATTACAACTCTGAATGGGATAAGGAAAACCTATTTAATCCACACTATTTGTAATAAAATGACGACTAAATTACACAATCGAGAGCAGCACATGTCTACTTCTGGTCGAATTCACTCATTCGAATCTTGCGGTACGGTTGATGGCCCAGGAATTCGCTTCATCGTTTTTCTTCAGGGTTGCTTATTCCGTTGTAAATATTGTCACAACCGTGACACTTGGGACACGCACGAAGGCAAGGTAGTTACTGTTGAAGAGATCATCAACGAAGCTAAGTCTTACCGTCACTTTATGAATGCCTCTGGCGGAGGTGTTACGTGCTCTGGTGGTGAAGCCATGCTTCAGCCAGAATTTGTGCGAGACTTCTTCCGAGCGGCGAAAGCAGAAGGCATACACACTTGTCTCGACACCAACGGTTACATCCGTAAATTTACGCCTGTGATCGATGAAGTTCTTGAAGTCTCTGATCTTGTGATGCTCGATATCAAACAAATCAACGACGACATCCACCAAGATTTAGTGGGTGTTTCCAACAAGCGTACGCTCGATTTTGCTCAGTACCTACATAAAATTAAGCAACCGACTTGGTTACGCTACGTGATTGTCCCAGGGTATACCGATGATGATGAGTCTGCTCATAAGCTGGGTGAGTTCATTAAAGATATGGACAACATTGAGAAGATAGAGCTGCTTCCATATCACAAACTTGGAGCCCATAAATGGGAAGCGATGGGAGAAGAGTACCCACTTGAAGGTGTAGAGCCTCCTAGCAAGGAAACCATGGATAGAATCGTATCTATTCTTGAGCAATATCACTCAAACGTAAAATACTGATTCAAACTCGGTGACTAATCGTGAAAAATGCCAACCTCAATAGGTTGGCATTTTTATATCTGTTCTAAAGTCCATAAATGCTCAACAGGATGAACTTAACATTGAGGGATAATTTTGCAGTTACAAGAACTGGTCGCACTGGCTATCGTGGTTATCTTTTTCGTCGTCTCGCTCAAAGATGCACAACACGCTTTCCTGCCAAAGTTTAAAACTGAAAAATCCTTTCAGCATCTTACCTATGCCGTAATGTTTGCCCTTGTATTACTGTGGTCAGCGCAAGCTAGTGTCAAAGATGGTCTCCAAATCCATTTCTTAGCACTCACAACACTGACCATGATGTATGGTTGGAGAAGTGCTTTCGTGCTAACCATTCCTGTGAGTTTTGCTCTGGTCACCGTGGGGAAATTGGCGCTGTTTGCTCTGCCGGAGTTTTTATTACTTTCCAGCTTAGTTCCGATTCTGATCTCTTATGTTGTATTCTCATTGAGCTATCACTATCTACCACGCAACATTTTTGTATTCATTTTTGTCGCAGGTTTTTTCAACGGTGGTTTGACCGGAAGTCTGCACCTCGCCATTAATGCGGGTTATCAGCTCAATCTGGGCAACCACGATTGGAAAACCATACTGGACAACTATCTTATCTTTGTGCCTCTACTCGCCTTCCCAGAAGGGCTGCTTAACGGTATGGCTCTGGCGATACTTTCCGTCTTTAAGCCAGAATGGCTGCGAGTGTTCTCTGATCGGGACTATATCTACAATCATCACCACAAAAAATAGTCATACCTCTGCATGTTTTATGTACTATCTCTATTAAAACAGTGTTGAGATCATGTTTCAGATTAATGCATTACTGTTAACCTAACTTCAGCAAAAAAATAATCAATTTTTAGTGAGGCCAGCTATGGAAATGACTAACGCTCAACGTCTTATTCTTTCAAACCAATACTTTTTAATGTCTCAGCTTGACCCTTCAAATTCAGCAAAATACAAGCGTATGCAGACAATTGTAGAGCGCGGTTATGAACTTCAAATGTGTGAATTGAATAAAGAGTTTGGCTGTTTAAGTGATGCCCAATGTCGTGAAGTTATCGACATCATGGAGATGTACCACGCAATGCAAGAATCACACAAAATGCTTAACGAAGACGCAAAAAAAGACGTTGATTTACGTCGTTTGAATTTCTTAGGTTACGACATTGCTACAGAAGGTCAATTGGTAAACTACGTGCGCTTCCTAGTCGATTCTGAAGGCCTTTATCCGCAGTTTGACAAAGGTGATCACCATTTCAACAGTCAGATGCCAATGGCTGACAAATATCGTCGTATGCTGGCGACATGGCGTCATTGCCCTCGTCAGTACCATTTGTCTGCAAATGAATTGCGTCAGATCTTTAACGCATAGCAAAGAACTCACCATCGTTAAAAATCTAGTTGGAAATGCTATAAGGCGGGCTCTGCCCGCCTTATTTATATCTAAAATTCGGGCTTAGAAAAGGTAAGCAATACCAAAAGAAACGCTAGTACTAATACCACTTTCTATTATTGGACTTTTTTCTATATCGCCTTCCAGATTCGTGTAACGAACGTTGCCCGTCACTCTTACTGTATCAATAATATTCCAGTAGGCAGACGCCCCAATAAAGTACTGACCGTCCCATTTCGCTTCAAATTCAGGCAATCCGCTGCGCGCCGCTTCTTCACTAGAAACACCATAGAGATGGTTATTTAACTTATCTGAGTTGTAGGAATAACCAATACCCGGAGTCACTCCCCAGTTACTAAAGCGCAGTGGGAAACGCAATGCAACTTCTGCATATAAACCATTATGTGTATCACCGATGTCTGTTGCCGCAGAGGTTTCAAGCATACCTACCGGAGTTCTCAACTGATAGCTGACACCGCCTAAAATCGTTGAAGAACGCTTATCCAACATTTGAATTTGCGCGTTGTCTGAGTCTCCCGGTTTGAGTGTTCTCGGATCATAGATCAATCTGAAAACGAAGTTTTGCGGAGAACTCATCGGCAGTACTCGGTAGCCCGCACTGAAGCCACGTAGAAACAGGTGTTCGCCTTCATAGCCGATAACAGGAATAACCGTTTGATTAGATGGTGTTTCTTTATATACCGCTGGTGAATACGCCGCTGCGACGCCTAACGACCATTGATCAGGCTGAGCTTGAACAGGAAGTGCCATTGTTAATGAGGAAGCAACAAACGCAGAAAAATAGAACTTATTCATAGTGATAGTTATGTCCATAGGTATGCAATCCATTGAAAGACATCATACGAACCTATACTCCCATTGACAATAAACATGGGAACTATTGTGATTTTTAGCCTTTAAAACCTTATAAAGGTCTCATTCATGAACCACATTTCGCACGACAAGCACAAAACATTTCTTCTGCAAATATCAATTTCGAAATTTCTTTTTATCATCACTAATTTGAAATAAATGCATAATCTCTAAGCAAAATCGTGAATAGCAAACTAGTCTTAATTTGTTAGGTATTTATGTTTTAAAGCGGTTGGATGTCTGTGTGACATTATTAGAGGGGACTTATTATGAGTATTTTTGACCACTTTCAGGCACGCTATGAAGCAGCCAAGGATGAAGAGCTAACAATTCAAGAGTTCTTAAATCTATGTAAGGAAGACAAAAGCGCATACGCAAATGCAGCCGAACGTCTGTTGCTCGCCATCGGTGAACCCGAGATGATAGATACTTCAAAGCACCCTCGATTAAGCCGTATTTTTTCAAACCGAGTTATCTCCAGATACAAAACTTTCCAAGACTTCTACGGTATGGAAGATGCCATAGAACAAATCGTTTCTTACTTAAAACACGCCGCTCAAGGCTTAGAAGAACGCAAACAAATTCTTTACTTACTCGGCCCTGTGGGTGGGGGTAAATCTTCTCTTGCTGAAAAACTCAAAGCACTGATGCAACAGATGCCTATCTATGTCCTTTCGGCTAACGGCAAACGCAGTCCAGTGAACGATCACCCGTTCTGTTTGTTTGATGTCAACGAAGACGGAGAACTTCTAAAGCAAGAGTACGGTATCGAAAAACGCTACATCAAATCCATCATGTCACCTTGGGCAGCCAAGCGATTACATGAGTTTGGTGGTGATATTACCAAGTTTAAAGTGGTTAAAGTACGCCCTTCAATCTTGGATCAAATCGCGATAGCGAAAACCGAACCGGGTGATGAAAACAACCAAGATATTTCCTCACTGGTAGGTAAAGTCGATATTCGTCAATTAGAACATTTCTCTCAAGATGATCCTGACGCTTATAGCTACTCAGGCGCATTGTGTCGCGCGAACCAAGGTTTAATGGAATTCGTAGAGATGTTTAAAGCCCCTATCAAAGTGCTTCACCCTCTACTTACTGCGACACAGGAAGGAAACTATAACGGTACCGAAGGTCTTTCAGCCTTACCGTTTGACGGAATGATACTCGCCCACTCGAACGAATCTGAATGGCAGGCTTTCCGTAACAACAAAAACAATGAGGCATTCCTAGACCGTGTTTACATTGTCAAGGTTCCATACTGTCTACGAGTTTCCGAAGAAGTCAAAATTTACCAAAAACTGCTTGAGCACAGTGAGCTTTCCAAAGCTCCATGCGCACCAAGTACACTTGATTTGCTTGCTCAATTCAGCGTACTTTCTCGTTTGAAAATTCCTGAAAACTCATCGCTATTTTCAAAAATGCGGGTTTACGATGGTGAAACACTCAAAGACACCGATCCAAAAGCGAAAAGCTACCAAGAGTATCGCGACTACGCAGGTGTCGATGAAGGTATGTCGGGTCTTTCCACTCGTTTTGCGTTCAAAATTCTCTCTCGCGTATTCAACTTCGACCACAGTGAAGTGTCAGCAAACCCTGTACACCTATTCTATGTAATTGAACAACAAGTAGAGCGTGAGCAGTTCCCGCAAGAAACGGCTGATCGTTACTTAGAGTTCGTAAAAGGTTATTTAGTACCGCGTTATGTAGAGTTCATCGGTAAAGAGATTCAAACCGCATATTTAGAGTCCTACTCTGAGTACGGTCAAAACATTTTCGACCGCTACGTTACTTATGCCGATTTCTGGATTCAGGATCAGGAATACCGCGATCCGGAAACTGGACAACTGTTTGACCGAGCTTCACTCAACGGAGAATTGGAGAAAATAGAAAAAACCGCTGGGATCAGTAATCCGAAGGATTTCCGGAATGAAATCGTCAACTTCGTATTACGTGCACGTGCGAATAATAATGGTAACAACCCAGCTTGGACCAGCTACGAAAAATTGCGCACCGTTATCGAGAAAAAAATGTTCTCGAATACTGAGGAACTACTACCTGTTATCTCCTTTAATGCGAAAACCTCTTCTGAAGATCAGAAAAAGCACGACAACTTTGTCGCTCGCATGATGGAGAAAGGTTATACCGAAAAACAAGTGAGACTGTTGTCTGAGTGGTATTTACGCGTGCGTAAATCTTCTTAAACACTGTCAGTACCCAAAGAACTTGTTGTAAAGGGTATATCTGAAATCCAACTCAGCAGGCATCCAATCAAAGGATGCCTCGTTGGGGGAGTTATTCAGGTGACGTATACGGGGGAAGACTCATGCCGCAATTCATCGATAGACGATTAAACGGTAAGAACAAAAGCGCAGTGAACCGACAACGCTTTTTACGCCGTTATAAAGAACAGATTAAAGAGTCGGTTTCCGATGCGGTAAACCGCCGTTCAATCACGAACACAGAAACTGGCGAAGATGTCTCTATTCCAAATAAGGACATCAAAGAGCCTATTTTTCATCAAGGTCAGGGAGGCATGCGTGAGCGTGTACACCCAGGCAATGACCAATTCACACGTGGTGACAAGATAGAACGCCCTCGCGGAGGCGGTCAAGGCGGCGGATCAGGCGAAGGAGAAGCCAGCCAAGACGGTGAAGGCGAGGACGAATTTGTATTCCAGATTTCCAAAGACGAATATTTGGATATTCTGTTCGAAGACCTCGAACTACCCAATCTCGAAAAAAACCAAATTAATAAGATAACGGAGTGGAAAACCCATCGAGCTGGATACCAGACTGCGGGCTCTGCTTCTAACATTGCTATTGTTCGCTCGTTACAACAATCATTGGCACGCCGCACGGCGATGACCGCCAATAAACGTCGTTTAATGAAAGAACTGGAAGATGAGTTAGAGCGTATTAAAGCCGCTGAACCAGCTAAACTTCTGGAAGAAAAACGCATTAAACAAGAGATTGAAGAGCTTCGCGCCAAAATTGAGAGCGTGCCTTTTATTGATACCTTCGATTTGCGTTTCAAAAATTATGAAAAACGCCCTATCCCATCTAGCCAAGCGGTTATGTTCTGTTTGATGGACGTCTCTGGCTCTATGGACCAAGCAACGAAAGACATCGCAAAACGTTTTTATGTCTTGCTCTATCTGTTCCTAACGCGCACATACAAAAATGTCGAAGTGGTTTTCATCCGCCACCATACTCAAGCGAAAGAAGTGGATGAACAAGAGTTCTTCTACTCCCAAGAAACCGGCGGCACGATTGTTTCCAGTGCACTAAAACTGATGCATGAAATCATTGAAGAACGATACCCGCTCGGCGAATGGAACATCTACGGTGCGCAAGCTTCCGATGGTGATAACTGGGCAGATGATTCGCCACGTTGTAAAGAGTTGCTCACCAAACAACTGCTACCTTATTGTCAATACTATGCCTATATCGAAATTACCCGTCGGTCACATCAAACCTTATGGCACGAGTATGAAAAACTACAGCCCGCTTTTGCTAATTTTGCTATGAAGAACATTCGTAATGTGGAGGACATCTTCCCTGTCTTTAGGGAACTATTCCAAAAGGAAACCGCATAGGGGGAGCGCGTATGACAACCAATACTACAAAAAATAAGTCAAATGCTGCGCCGAAGAAACGCGCAACCAAATCGAAAACTCTGCCTGATGGACCGGATTGGACCTTTGACATCCTTGAGCTGTACCACACAGAGATAAAACGTGTCGCTGAGTTTTATAAACTTGATACCTATGAGAACCAAATTGAAGTCATCACCTCAGAACAAATGATGGATGCCTATTCCAGCATTGGTATGCCTATCAATTACAATCACTGGTCATTTGGTAAGAAGTTTATCCATACCGAACAAAACTATAAACATGGGCAGATGGGGCTCGCGTATGAGATCGTAATCAACTCCGACCCTTGTATTGCCTACCTGATGGAAGAAAACACCGTAACCATGCAAGCACTGGTTATGGCACACGCCTGTTACGGACATAACTCTTTCTTTAAAGGAAACTACCTATTCCAAACATGGACCGACGCAAGTTCAATTATTGACTATCTGCTGTTTGCTAAAAATTACATTGCCGGATGTGAGGAAAAATATGGTGTTGATCAGGTAGAACGCCTATTAGACTCATGCCACGCCTTAATGAATTATGGAGTCGACAGATATAAACGCCCAGAAAAAATTTCCATCGCCGAAGAAAAGGCGCGCCAAGAAGAACGTGAAGAGTATTTACAGTCTCAGGTGAACGCCCTTTGGCGCACCGTTCCACAGAAAGCGAGAGCGGAAGACGACCAACTGCGTTTCCCGAGTGAACCACAAGAGAATATTCTCTATTTCATCGAAAAACACGCACCGTTACTTGAGCCTTGGCAGCGTGAAATCGTCCGTATCGTGCGAAAAATTAGCCAGTATTTCTATCCGCAAAAACAAACACAGGTAATGAATGAAGGTTGGGCTACGTTCTGGCACTACACCATTTTGAATCACCTGTATGACGAAGGACTAGTGTCTGACAAGTTTATCCTAGAGTTTCTGCACAGCCACACCAGTGTTGTGGCGCAACCACCATACAACAGTCGGTACTTCAGCGGCATCAACCCTTACGCGTTAGGGTTTGCCATGTTTACCGATATTAAACGCATTTGTGAAAACCCAACCGATGAAGACTACGAATGGTTCCCTGAACTGGCAGGATCAGACTGGTTAGAAGCGGTACATTTCGCAATGCACAACTTCAAAGATGAAAGTTTTATCAGCCAATATTTGTCACCGAAACTGATCCGTGATTTCAAACTGTTCGCCATTACAGACGACGACAGGAAGAACTTCATTGAAGTCACCGCCATCCACAATGACAGCGGCTATCAACAGATACGAGAGAAGCTCGCTGCTCAATATAATCTGAGTAACTTGGAACCGAACATCCAGGTATTCAGCGTCGACGTTCGTGGAGACCGTTCAATTACATTGCAATATGTCCCCCACGACCGAATTCCTTTAGACCCAAGCTACGAGGAGGTACTTAAACACATGCATCGCCTATGGGGTTTTGAAGTCAAATTAGAGGAGGTAAAAGACACTGGAAGAAGAGAAATCCTCGCAACCTGTCCTAAAAAAGGTGATCACGAATAGTGATTATCGTTGCGACAACTAAAACATCTAACCTAACAATTAGTTGTAAAAAGTAAGTAGTTGTAAAAGTAAGTAGTTGTAAAAGTAAATAGTTCTATATAACGAACAAAGCCCCAGACTCTCATCTGGGGCTTTTCTTATTCTGATTGCTTTTAGCCTACGACTGCTTTGCCACAATACTGCGTACTAACTCCAAATCTTCAGGAGTATCCACACCAGCAGGAGGCGCTTCCAGCGCGACTGCAACATGAATTTTCTCGCCATACCAAAGTACGCGTAGCTGCTCTAAACATTCAATTTTCTCAAGCTGGCTAGGCTGCCAGTTGATATAGGTATTAATGAAACCAGCACGATACGCGTAGATACCAATGTGGCGCATTAACGGCTGCACTATGGTTTTGTCTTCAGAGGCAAAGTTATCGCGATCCCATGGAATCGTTGCACGACTGAAGTAGAGTGCGTAGCCGTCTTTATCTGTCACCACTTTCACTGCATTGGGGTTGAACACTTCACTTTCGTGATCAATTTCAACCGCCAGTGTTGCCATAGGAGCGTTGCTCGCCGCCAAATTATCCGCAACCTGACGAACAATAGCGGGTGGAATCAGGGGTTCATCACCTTGCACATTGACTATGATGTGGTCATCTTCAATGCCCATTAATGCAACCACTTCAGCCAAACGCTCAGTGCCTGACTGATGGTCGGGAGAAGTCATACACACCGTACCGCCAAACGCTTTAACCGCCTGTTCAACGCGAGCATCGTCAGTTGCGATAATCACTCTTTCAGCACCCGCCAAAAGAGACTGCTCATAAACCCATTGGATCATAGGTTTACCACCAATATCCGCGAGCGGTTTACCCGGTAAACGCGTCGACTGATAACGAGCAGGAATAACAACGGTAAATGACATTATCGTCCCTCGTCCATTGACATAGTACGAGCTTCCGGTTCAAGGAGAACAGGAATGCCCTCTTTGATTGGATAAGCAAGACGGTCAAATTTACAAATGAGTTCTTGTTTATCTTTATCGTAAGTCAGCTTGCCTTTACATAAAGGACAAGCAACGATTTCAAGCAGACGGTGATCCATACTGTTCCATAACCTCTTTGATTGTTTCCACAATATGCTGCTCATCATGATAAGAGATCTGCGCAGAGACTGGTAGATACCACCAGTTCTCTTTGGCAAACGCAGCACATTTTACAGCGTCTTTTTCTGTCATAACCACATGATCCCCACGTTTTGCTAATGCAAACAGCTGCGAGGAATCAAAGTCTTGGTGGTCAGCGAATCCATGTTCTACTGCAGGTTTAGCACCTAGCTCTTTTAAGGTATTAAAAAAGCGTGGAGGATGACCAATACCCGCCCAAGCAACGATGTTTGACAATGTGTTCACAGGCACTCTTTCTCCAGTGATCATATTTACCGCCAAATCAGGTTGCAGTGTCATAGCTACTTCACCCGCGAGAGGCGCTCCGCCGTTAGTAATCGTGAAATCCACTTCTTTCAAACGTGACACAGGCTCACGCAGTGGGCCCAAAGGCAGTAGCTTCTCGTTGCCAAATCGTCTCACGCCATCAACTACTGCAAATTCAATATCACGGTCCAGTGCGTAATGCTGCAAGCCATCATCGGTAATAATAATATCGATGCTTTCCTTCAGCAGTGCTTTCACAGCATTGGAGCGAACGGGGTCAACCGCAACAGGCGCTTTGGTGCGTTGATAGATAAGCTTGGGTTCATCACCACAGTGGGCTGTCGACGTGTTGTCTGAGACCATCAGAGGATAAGCAGGCGCTTTCGCTCCATATCCTCGAGAAACCACGCCGGGTTTATAACCTAAGCGCTGAAGCGTTTCGACCAACCAGATAACCACAGGCGTTTTACCATTACCACCAGCGGTAATATTACCGACGATAACAACAGGCACTGGTGCCTTGTAACTCTGTTTTTTTCCTGATTGAAATGCCTTTCTGCGAGATTGGCTCATCGCTTTAAACACAAGGCTTAATGGCCACAAAAGTGGCCATAATAGAAAACGAATCGGATGATGTTGAAACCAGATTTTTTCAATCACAGTTCGAACCTACTCACCAAATTGAATTCGGTGCAGCTGTGCATAAGCACCATCTTTTTCAATCAATTCAGCGTGTTTACCGCGTTCAATGATTTCACCTTCATCAACAACCAAGATTTCATCTGCTTGTTCGATGGTAGAAAGTCTGTGTGCAATCACCAGTACGGTTTTGTTCTTTTGCAGCTCATCCAACGCAGCTTGAATAGCACGCTCAGATTCGGTATCCAATGCTGATGTTGCCTCATCCAGAATTAACACAGGGGCATCACGCAGCAGTGCACGCGCAATAGCAATACGCTGACGCTGACCACCAGATAAGCTCGTTCCGTTCTCACCAATAATGGTATCTAGGCCATTCTGCATACCATTAATAAACTCCATCGCATGTGCTAAACGAGCAGCTTCTTCAATTTGCTCTCGGGTGTATTCACCCTCTGCTGCATAAGCGATGTTGTTTGCAATGGTGTCGTTGAATAAATGCACGTTCTGCGACACTAGAGCGAAGTGTTTACGAAGGTTCGTTAGTTTGAAATCACGAACGTCGTGGCCATCTAGCTCAATCACACCGGAGTCCACATCGTAAAAACGTGTAAACAGGTTAGCAATGGTTGATTTACCAGAACCAGATCGCCCCACCAGAGCCACGGTTTTACCCTGAGGGATCCCAAAACTCACGTGTGATAGCGCAGGTTTTTCTTTACCAGAATAAGTGAAAGTCACGTCTTTCACTGCAATCTCACCACGTACCTTGTCCGTTTCGAAAGTACCGTTATCGCGTTCGGTTTCAAGATCCATAAGGTTGAACAGCGTTGCACTTGCCGCCATACCGCGTTGGAATTCTGATGTCACGTTGGTTAACGCTTTTAAAGGACGCATCAAACCAAACATCGCTGAGAAAACCACACTAAAGGTACCCGGAGTCAGTTCAGCACGAATGCTGTCATTGCTGGCGAGTAGTAACACGGTCACTAACGCTAACGACGCAATCATTTGAATCACCGGATCAGCGATCGATTGTGCCGCAACCATCTTCATGGTTTGCTGACGCATGCGATTACTCACTTCATCAAAACGTTCGCGCTCTACAGCCTGACCACCGTAGCTCAATACAACTTTATGGCCTTTCAGCATCTGCTCTGCCGACGATGTAACATCACCCATCGTGGTTTGCATATTTTTAGAAATCTTGCGGAAACGCTTAGAAACGAAACGGATACCCATAGCAACTATCGGGGCAACAACGATCAGTACTAACGAAAGCTGCCAGCTGTTCCAGAACATCAGTGTGAGCAAACCGATAATGCTTGCACCTTCACGCACGATACTGACTAAAGCTCGGCTAGTTGCACCAGAAACTTGTTCAGAGTCGTAAGTAATACGTGACAATAAGCTACCCGTTGGTTCTTTATCAAAGAAAGCGACTGGCATGTGCATGAAATGGTGGAATATCGCGCGGCGCATTTGCATGACCACATTCCCGGAAACCCAGCTTAGGCAGTAGGAAGAAACAAATCCACTCAGGCCTCGAACAGCCATCACTCCAAGAATAATAAACGGAATAACTTGTAAGAAATTAGATTCAACGTCACCAAAACCTTCATCAAGAAGAGGCTTCAGTAGAGAAATCATGTAGGTATCAGAAACGGCATTCACAATTAAAGCAATGACAGCGACATATAGCCCTGTTTTGTAAAGGCGGATGTAAGTCCACAAGCGTTTAAATGTTTGCCATGTTGTTTCGTCGGTATTCAGTGACATATAAGTGCTTATTCTTATTTCAATATTGGTCGTCATTCTACCTCTTTACGCATCATCTGCCTATACCAAGGGAGAATCCCATCTTGCCGTAAAGCGGATAAGTGACGACTTTCTGCTCTATATTGCAAAGTTATCTGACCGCTTTCTCCTGTGTCGTACCATTCAGACCCCAAACTGGTGTACCTTTCGACGATATCAGGGTGAGGAAGATTCCATCGATTCATTTTATCTAACGATGCAATCGCTATTTGGGGTGAAACACGCTCAATAAATGCCTTTGTAGAAGACGTTTTGCTGCCATGATGAGGAACGATCATGACATCACTTTGCAACATCGCATTATCTCTAGCCAGTAACCATTCACCAACAGCAGTAACATCCCCCGAAAGCAATACGCTGTGAGCATGCTTCATATCTGAAATGCGGACTACACATGAATGCTGATTGAAGGCTCGCTCGACTCGCTTTGGCGGCCATAGCACAGAAAAATGCAGACCTTGCCACTGCCACTCTTCACCGCGCACGCATGCCAAAGCGTCTTTTATATGCTGACTGGTATAGACATTGCGAGGTAGAAGTAGCTGGTCGACATCCTTTCTGCCACCAGCATGATCATCATCAAAATGGCTGTATATCACTGCATCAATCGTGTCTGTCCCCCGTTTTGCAAGCAGCGGTGCAATCACAGAACGAACATAGCTACCGTTCTCCCAACTGCTTCCTGTATCGTAAAGCAAGGTTTTCCCGTCTTTTTCGATCAAAACAGCCAGACCGTGACCAACATCGAGTACATCCATCCGCCAGTCATATGACGGAGTTCTAAACAACAAGGTTGAGATCAGAACTATCGCTAGCAACATTTGGCTAAAGCGGCTTAAAACCATCCGTAGTAGCCAAACTAAGGTCAAAACCAGCATCAACTGAAGCAGCCATTCACTGACGGCAATCCAACCTGAAGTCGCGTAAGGAAGCGCATGCGCCAATGGTTGAAACGAAAAGTCGACGAGTTGCCACAAACCGTCGCTGTAAGGAAAATCAAAGCAAGTACCAATCACAGCAATAAAAAGTACAGGAATGATGAGAAAAGAGAACCAAGGGATAAAAGCAATATTGAACAGGGTTGATACCCAGCTTACTCCACCAAAGAAGTAAGCACTTACAGGTGCCATCATCAGCACCAATATCACCTGCCCTGCGATAAATCGCGTCCACCACTGTTTCCATTGTGCGGTGATTGAACAGAGATAAATAACGATACAAACAGCAATAAACGAAAGCCAGAAACTGCTTGCTAATGAAGCAAACGGGTCTACCATCAAGACTGCCGCTAACGTAAGTAAAATTCGCCGAGATACAGATACATGAATCCGTAAGGCAATTAGCAGCACATTGAGCAGACACATAATCAATGCTCTCTGCGTGGGCAACGTAAAGCCGGCAAGCCACGCATAGCTCACCGCGAAGGATACGCCCAAAATAAAAGGAAGCCAAACGAATACAGGATGGAGCCTCGATACACCTAGGCCAAGTACATACCCTATCCCGAATGCAATGCCTATATGTAGACCTGAAATCGCCACCAGATGAATCAACCCGCTGTTTCTCAGTTGCATCCAATCTGTTTGGCTTAACCCAGAGCGCTCACCGAACATTAAGGCGGTGATCATTCCCTTAAATGGGCTATTTGATATCTGCTTCTGAACCGTGTCGTAAATCCAGTTTCTCAGACTTAATCCGGAGCTAATCTGAAAGCGGGAATTGTTAACGACCGATGCTCTAGCTACCAAACCTTGGCTTAAAGAGTAGGATTCGGCATCAAATCCGACTTCATTTAACCTGCCAACAACAGGTTTCACTTTTACAGCAAATTCAAATTGTTCGCCAATTTGCAACGGCAGAGGTGATATTAAACGAATACGAGGAGAGATCCATGTTGTGACAACATGGTCATTTATTTGATGTACGGCAACAGAACCTTCGTATCCATAACTTATTTGTTTAAAAAAGCTGTCAACTTTTCCTTTTATGGTAATATCCAGCCCTGCTTGAAAAATGCTACTGGATTGAGTTTTTACTACGTTGCCATGTGTTATTATCACGAGCAAAGCGAGTACAATCCCGCCCCAGCTTCTAAGCTTAGTGAATCGAACACTAAGAATGATAAAAAGTGGGCAAAATAGCGCAAAACCCAAATCTGGCATGTTAGGCCAATAGGGCGATGACAAAACAGTGAGCGAAAACGAAGCAAGCGTCCAATTTTTCGATAAGAGAGTCATGGTTCCCTATGCCAAGAAAATTCATCAAAAAATTTATGCCTAACCATGACGTTATTAAGCGTCAAAAGGCATTACAAATTTTTGGCAATGTCCTATATAACCCCAACTTGTGGTGTCTTAATCGACGTTCAGCAGCGGGTGCGTTTGCTGTTGGCCTCTTCATGGCGTTCGTTCCACTGCCAAGTCAGATGATCATGTCCGCGGGTATAGCCATCGCTTTAGGTGTCAATCTGCCGTTATCAGTTGCTCTGGTATGGATTACAAACCCGATAACCATGCCATTCATCTTCTATATCGCCTATAAGCTTGGTGCTTGGTTACTCAATATCCCTCCTCAGAATTTTCATTTTGAACTGTCTTGGGATTTTCTGACACACCAAATGGGCACTATTGCTCCACCGTTCCTGTTAGGTTGCGCGGTTTGCGCGGTTGTGGCATCAGTGGTTGGCTATTTCGGTATTCGTGGCTTATGGCGTTACTCTGTAGTCAGAAGCTGGCAGAGACGACGTACGAAAATAACCTGAAAACCTAAAGAGAAAATAACGGACGTTCTAACTTGAGATGAGCTTATTGCTCAGCAATGAAATGAATGTAGCGCGAACATGGAAAAAGGACCTTTCGGTCCTTTTTTGCTTTTCCATCGTCTAGCTAAAATCGCTAACGCTGGCGTTTTATTTGCTGCTCAGAACAGAGGCCGGATTGAGCTTACTCGCTCTTGAGGCTGGATACCAAGTTGCCAACAAACTTAAGGCAATTGCAGTCCCTGACACTAAGAAAACATCTCCGGCAATCACTTGCGACGGTAAGAAGTCCACAAAGTAGATATCTCCAGATAAAAATTGATGACCAATCAATGACTCTAGAGCTTTCACCATAGGTGTGAGATTTAAAGCCACCAGCACGCCTAACACACTGCCGACAACACCGCCAAGCACACCAGAAAACACGCCTTGCCATACAAAAATACGTTTAACCAAACCATCGCTCGCGCCCATGGTGCGAAGAATCGCGATTTCTGCAGCTCTGTCTTTTACTGCCATCATCAGTGTCGAAACGATGTTGAAACTGGCAACACCAATAACTAGCACCATCACCAGATACATGATGCTACGTACCATTTGTATATCGCGATAAAGGAAACCGAACTTCTGTTGCCAGCTTCGAAGGTAGACGTATTCATTTAGCGTCGTCCCTACTTCTCGCACCACATTCGTTGCTGCCAGCACATTACGCACTTTGATAGAAACACCGGTAACCGCATCGCCCAAGTTTGAATATTGCTGCGCGTCTTCAATCGGCAGGAGTGCCAGACTGTGATCAATTTGTCCATTTAAGGCCAAAAGCCCTGCAATTTTTACTCGTACCCGCTTTGGTGCTTGAACTCTGTTTTCGCTGTTAGAGCTAGGGATCATCAAGGTGATGAAATCGCCAACCTTAGCATCCAATTTATCGGCTACACCTTTGCCCAAAATCACTTGTTGCTGACCAGGTGTAAAATCTTGCCATGCATTATCCGTCACATATTGAGAAAGGCTGGATACCGCTCGCTCCATCTGAGGATCAATACCTCGAACTTCGATGGCTTTGAGCTGAGCGCCTTTTTCTGCCAACGCAGTCATCTTCACATAAGGCGCAGCAGCCTCTACTTCGGAATTTTCATTGGCTTTTTTAACGATGTCCTGCCAGTTATTAATCGGCTGGCGGACACCTTCAAACTCGCCGTGTGGGATTACAGACAGCACTCTGTTTTGCAATTCGCGCTCAAAGCCGTTCATGGCAGAAAGACCGATAATAATCACAGCAACACCCACCGCAATACCGATGGTTGAAGAAAGAGAAATAAAGGAAACCATTTTATTACGCTGTTTTGCACGACTAAAACGGCCGCCAATGAACATTGATAGTGAAGAGAACACTACGCCTCCTCCACATCAAGCAACAATCCATCTTTCATGTGCATCTGGCGATCCATTTTCGCCGCAAGTTCTCCGTCATGGGTTACGACTAGGAAAGCGGTTCCCGATTCTCTGTTCAGTTCACGCATCAGATCATAAATAGACAATGCCGTTGTGTGGTCCAAGTTACCCGTTGGTTCATCAGCCAACACGAGATCAGGTTTGTTGACCAATGCTCGAGCAATCGCAACACGCTGACGTTCGCCACCAGACAATTCCGAAGGACGATGCTCTAAACGGTGACTCAGCCCTACTCGCTCCAGCAAGGCTTGCGCCGCCGCTTTCGCTTCAGAAACTTTCATTCCACCAATGAGAAGCGGCATAGCCACGTTTTCCAGTGCAGAGAAGTCTGCCAATAAATGATGGAACTGATACACAAACCCCAGGTGCTTGTTGCGAATTTTCGCCTGCTTGTTGGAATGTAAACTCGTCAGATCTTGCCCAAGAAACTCAACACTTCCTTCGGATGCATCATCAAGCGCACCGAGAATGTGTAACAGAGTACTTTTACCCGAGCCGGAAGAACCGATAATTGAGACCAGTTCCCCACGCTGAATATCGAAGCTGACGCCTTTTAATACCTGAGTTTGTAGTTCGCCTTCTTGGTAAGTTTTGCAAACTTGGTGACAACGTAAAAGGTTATTCATAACGTAAAGCCTCAGCGGGTTTAACAGATGATGCACGGTAAGACGGGAATAAAGTCGCTAAAAGACTCAGGCATATCGCCAATATCACCACAATAAGAATTTGGGTTGGATTGATCACCACTGGCAATTCGCCACCCAGCGAGAACAGGGCGACACCTAAACTATCCAGAATGGTATTCAGGTTACTCGCCAGCAATACGCCTAAAGTTCCACCTACGATGGCACCAATCACACCACTGCTGGCTCCTTGAACCATGAAAATTGCCAACACTTGGCGGTCTGTCATGCCCTGTGTTTTCAAAATCGCAACTTCGGCCTGTTTCTCCATCACCACCATAATCAGGGCAGAAATAATATTAAAAGCCGCAACACCGACAATCAGTCCAAGCATTAAGCCCATCATGTTCTTTTCCATCCCTACGGCTTGGAAAAGTTCACCACGCTGCTCACGCCAATCTGTCCAATGCCAGCCTTCTGGTAGCTTAGTGTTCGCAAGCTCACCGACGACAAATGGGTCTTCAAAAAACAAACGCCATCCAGATACCGTGTCTTGGTTAAATCTCAGCAGTTTTCCGGCGTCACTGATATGGGTAATCATTAATTGCCCGTCAACATCGGAACCAGTGTTAAAAATTCCCGCAACAGTAAAATTGCGCTGGCTTGGAATACGCCCCAGAGGTGTGAACTGACTGGCTCTGGTGACCATTAATCTGACTTTATCGTGCAGTGATACGTTGAGATTGCGAGCCAATGTATGGCCCAAAAACACTTGGTACTCTCCCGCTTTAAGCGCCGAAAGACTTCCAGCAATCAGATAATCCATAATTGGATCTTTGTCACTAGGCTCAATCCCGACCATGAGCCCCGCAGCTAATTGAGAAGGGCTCTGTATGACCGCTTCGCTACGAACGATGGGTTCAGGGCTACGCTGAGTGGATAGCTGAGTAATAAATTCAGGTGCTTGTGCTGTTAGCGTCGTTTTATCTTGAGCTTGAGAAACAACCGCTTGTGGCAAAACGCCAAGAATGCGACTTTTAAGCTGAGCTTCAAAACCATTCATGACGGAAAGAACGGTAACCAGAGACATCACGCCTATCGTAATACCAGCAGTAGACATATAAGACACGAATCGACTGAACCTATCACCGGAGCGTCCTCTGAGATAACGCAGGCCGATAAAGGTCGATATCGGATGAAACATAATAAAAACCAATAAAATAAGATGCCGATACTGTAACTATAAACCCGCCAAGGTTGTAGCTTTTCTTTGCCAAATCTATGTAAGAGCGCAAATTATTGATGAGGAAGACAAACATTCAATCCGCGAACTTCTCTCTGCTAAGAAAAACCAACATTTACGAGAAAAACAATTATTTGCGCCCGATGGACAGGCATAACTTGATTACTTGGTCGGTATGGCGATAATCAACAAAGAAAAGAAGGAACTTATATGACAGATCAAGAATTTTTCACTGTACATCATGCACTCACTATCAATGTCGAGCCAATGTCGGACGATTTCGTTTTTCCTTCTTATGAGTATTTCGTTGCTGAGATCCCCGCGCCATTTGTCGTTGCCAGCGAGTTCAGTCAGTTGGACCAACTCAATGATGCTGCGAAACTGGAGCTCAAAAACAGTGACTTTAAACATGTTGTCCAGTTGCTGGATACTCAGAACTCAAAGCTGAATCTGTTATTAACCTTCATGTTGTCCCAACAAGATGAACCAGAGCTACGCCACCAAACCACTTCTTTTGGGGCAAGCCAGTTATCCTACTTAACCGATAAAGCACCCGTGGTGGGTACTAAGCTGCGCATCAAGCTATTTATAGAACATCCTGCAGCGGCAATTTATTGCTACGCCACTGTCCATAGCATTGAAGAACACGATGCTGATAAAGTCGTCACCGTAAAATACGATTTACTACGCGACACTGACCAAGACTTGCTGATCAAAGCAGCCCTCTATCAACAGCAAAAACTTCTGCGTCAGCGCTCTTTGGATAGAGATAAAACATAAGCGTTTCCATGACTAAAAATACACTACTCTCTTTGAATCCGGCATCCACTGCCGGAGACAAAAAGCACATAGGTAACCTGAAAGGTGCCAGTTTGGCATTAGCCATCGCTGAAATAGCGAATGGTCATTCAGGACACACATTGTTAGCGGTGCCTGACCCACAAACAGCACTGAAACTGCTTCATGAAATTGAACAGTTCAGCGAGCACGAAGTCGCTCTTTTCCCTGACTGGGAAACCTTACCGTACGATAACTTCTCGCCTCATCAGGAAATTATCTCTGACCGTATCTCCCGACTGTATAAGCTGCCTACGCTAAAGTCAGGCGTTACTATTGTACCGGTAAGCACACTGCTTCAACGCCAAACGCCGCGGGACTTTTTGCTTCAGCACACCTTGATGGTAAAACGCGGCGATCTTTTCTCGTTAGAAAAACTGAGATTACAGCTGGAAAAATCTGGTTATCGCCATGTAGACCAAGTGTTTGGCCCGGGTGAATACGCGAGCCGAGGCTCTATTCTTGACCTGTTCCCTATGGGCAGCTCAGACCCGTATCGTATTGATTTTTTTGACGATGAAATTGATACCATCCGCACGTTCGATCCAGAGAACCAACGCTCAATTGAAGAAATTCAGGAGATTTGTCTGCTTCCGGCGCACGAATTTCCAACAACAGAAAGTGCGATTGAAGATTTTCGAATTCGCTGGCGTCAACGCTTTGAAGCGCGTCGCGAGCCTGAGTCGGTTTACATGCAGGTTTCAAAAGGCACTTGGCCTGCTGGTATTGAATACTGGCAACCACTGTTTTTCGAACAAACCGAGACTCTGTTTGATTATTTGCCAGCGGACAGCCAGCTTATTTCTGTTGGGGATTTAGAAAAATCCATCGACCAATTCTTAACAGACGTCGACTACCGATACGATCAGCGCAAAGTAGACCCACTGCGTCCTTTGCTTCCACCAGAAGAACTGTGGCTTAAGAAAGACGAATTGTTTACACAGTTCAAGGATTTGCCTCATACCGTGATGAGTATCGACCCTGTGGCTGAAAAAGCCGGTCGCACGAATCCTGATATCAGCGCTCTTCCTACGCTTGCTGTTCAACACCAAAACAAAGAACCGATGGCGGCACTGCGTCAGTTCAGCGAACAATTTACTGGCAAGATCATCTTCTCCGTAGAATCGGAAGGTCGGCGTGAAGCTTTGCTTGAACTGTTACAACAGATCAAGCTTCGCCCACACAGTAAAAGCTCATTTAGTGAAGCGCTACAAAGCAGCGATAAATTTGCGCTGATTCTTGGCTCTTCAGAGCATGGTTTTGTTTTTGGAACCGACAAGGTCGCACTGATCTGTGAAAGCGATTTATTGGGTGACCGCGTCATTCAACGTCGCAGAAAAGATCGTAAAACCACCAATAGCGATGCCGTAATTCGCAACCTTGCTGAACTTAAGCCGGGTCAACCTGTGGTTCATATTGACCACGGTATCGGCCGTTACGTCGGTCTGCAGACCTTGGAAGCCGGTGGTTTAACCACAGAATACGTGACACTGGAGTATTTGAATGAAGCCAAGCTCTATGTTCCGGTTTCATCGCTGAATCTGATTAGCCGATACTCAGGCGGCGCGGAAGAGAGTGCGCCGTTACACAAACTGGGCAGTGAATCATGGACAAAAGCTCGTCGCAAAGCCGCTGAAAAGGTTCGTGACGTCGCGGCTGAATTGTTGGATGTTTATGCCAAACGCGAGCTCAAACCGGGCTTTAAGTTCACCCTAGACAGAGACCAGTACGCTACATTCAAAGCGGGATTCCCATTTGAGGAAACCGACGATCAGGCAATGGCAATTAATGCGGTACTGTCTGATATGTGCCAAGCCAAAGCGATGGATCGACTGGTGTGTGGTGATGTGGGCTTTGGTAAAACTGAAGTGGCGATGCGTGCGGCGTTCTTGTGTACGGATAACAACAAACAAGTTGCGGTATTAGTTCCGACTACTCTGCTGGCGCAGCAACACTTTGAGAACTTCCGTGACCGATTTGCCAACCTGCCAATTCGTGTCGAAGTGCTCTCTCGCTTCAAGTCAGCCAAAGAGCAAAAACAAATTCTACAAGATGTGGCTGAAGGCAAAGTCGACATCTTAGTCGGGACGCACAAGCTGCTTTCTAACGATATTAAGTTTGCTGATTTAGGCTTGCTGATTGTTGATGAAGAACACCGTTTTGGTGTTCGTCAGAAAGAAAAAGTGAAAGCGATGCGTGCGGATGTGGATATCCTGACTCTCACAGCAACGCCAATTCCGCGCACATTGAATATGGCAATGAGTGGAATGCGAGATCTGTCAATAATCGCAACCCCACCTGCTCGTCGCTTGGCGATCAAAACCTTTGTCCGTCAAAGTGAAGACAGTGTTGTTCGTGAAGCTGTTCTGCGTGAAATTATGCGTGGTGGTCAGGTGTACTTCCTGCACAACCAAGTCGAAACCATCGAAAAAGTGGCGGAAGACTTAACCAAGCTGGTTCCAGAAGCACGAATTACCACGGCACACGGACAAATGCGTGAACGTGAATTGGAACGCGTGATGAATGATTTCTACCACCAGCGCTTCAACCTGTTGGTGTGTACTACCATTATTGAAACAGGTATCGACGTTCCGACCGCCAACACCATTATTATGAATCGCGCGGATTCGTTAGGTTTGGCACAGTTACACCAATTGCGTGGTCGTGTAGGCCGTTCGCACCACCAAGCTTATGCGTACTTGTTAACACCGCCACCAAAAGCAATCACTAAGGATGCCGTCAAACGTCTTGAAGCTATCGCTTCGTTGGAAGACCTAGGTGCAGGCTTTACGTTAGCCACACACGACTTAGAAATTCGAGGTGCAGGAGAACTGTTGGGCGATGAGCAAAGTGGTCAGATCCAATCTATCGGCTTCACACTTTACATGGAGATGCTGGAACAAGCTGTTGAAGCATTGAAATCAGGTAAAGAGCCATCCTTGGATGACTTACTCCGCGAACAAACAGAGGTGGAAATGCGTTTACCAGCGCTGTTACCGGAAGACTATATTCCTGATATCAATACGCGTTTGTCTATGTATAAACAAATTGCCAGCGTCCATGATGAAAGCGAGCTTGCTGAACTGAAAGTAGAACTGATTGATCGCTTCGGCAAATTGCCAGATGCGGCTTTGAATCTGCTTGCTCTTGCACAACTTAAGCTTGATGCAGCACAACTTAAAATTCGTAAAATTGAAGCCCATGAGAAAGGCGGCTATATCGAGTTCTATCCAAATGCTGACATTAACCCTATGTTTTTGGTTAAACTGTTGCAGTCTCAACCGAAAAAATTTGCAATGGATGGTCCAACCAAATTTAAGTATGCGTTACCATTAGTCGACAGAAGAGAACGAATTCAGTTTGTTGCAGACATGCTGGGCGAATTCCAGCAAAATCTACTTCCAACAGCGTAAAGGCCTCTCAGAAAAGAGGGAAGCCTTAAAAATGATGTAAGGTGCAAAGCACCGAATGACGGAGTCATAATGAAAAAACTGATCCCATTACTGCTTTTACTGGTTTCAATGCCTAGCTTGGCTCAGAGACAGTTTGATATTGAAGTCATCATCTTCAAAAGAGCAGTAGATGCAGAAAAAATCAGCGAATCTTGGCCAGATAACTTGCCTGAAATTAACATGGCTCGAGCTGGCAGCTTTTCTGATGCTGCTTATCGACAGTCGAAAGGCGTTAAAATGCTTGCTTATTCAGATTATCAACTTAATGACCAAGTCCAAGAGTTAAAAAAGCACGCTGGCTTTGACGTTTTGCTACATACTGCATGGCGTCAGGGTGATGAAGGAAGAAGTTCTGCACCTGTATTCCATATTAAGGCAGGCAAAGACTATTCACGTCAATACCGTCCTGATGGCAGCGCCATTAATAGCGCTACTACACAAACATCGATTGATGGCGTGACAGAACAAAGCATTGCTAAGCCATTCTATGAGCTCGACGGCACCTTACAGATTTACGTTCAGCATTATCTCTACGCCGAAGTAATGATGGACTTGAAAGAGCCGAGTGTTCGTGAAGTGTTGATACAGGACACTCCGATGGAGTTGACACCTACTGACGAACAAGCCGACGGCACAGTTCAAGCGGGTAACTTAGCGCCAGTTTCTCCAACGAGACAAGTAGAAAGCTTCTTGAAAAGCTATCGCATAGACCAGAAAAGACGTATGCGCAGTAGCGAAACACACTATCTGGATCACCCTTTGATGGGCATGATTATCCAGGTGAGAAAAGTAGCAGAGCAATAAATATATTGAAGCGCCCTATGGGCGCTTTTTTGTATTCATAAAACCAGAACAACAATTGAGATTACACCATGCTGCCAGACTTTCAGATTGTGACTCAACGACTACAACTAAGGTTACTTAAGCTAGAGGAAGCCGAAGCCTTATCTGGCTGTATTCGTCACTCTCCTTCTCTTCATCAGTGGGTTGACTGGTGTCACGACCAGTTTTCCGCGAAAGATGCCGAACAGTTCATCTTGGCGAACCGTTTAAATTGGGTTAAGGCTGATGCTTACGGCTTTGGTGTGTTTGACAAACAGACGCAGACATTAGTCGGAATGGTCGCGATCAACGAATTCTATCGAGTATTTAATATGGCGAGTTTAGGTTACTGGATTGCCGATAATCATCAGCACAAAGGTTTTGGAAAAGAAGCCGTCGATGCATTAATTGAATTCTGTTTTAGTCAGCTAAAGCTCACCAGAATAGAGATTGTGTGTGATCCTGAAAACTTACCGAGCCAAAATCTGGCATTAGCTTGTGGCGCGTTGAAAGAGCATATAGCCCGCAACCGATTCATGTTTAATGATCAACCCAAAGACGGGATTGTATTTTCTTTAATCCCCGACTGAATATGGGTTAAGTAAACGGATAGCACCAATAACCAAATTACCAGACATAAAAAAATCCCACTGGCTAGTGGGATTTTTAAATTGGAATCAAAACTGATTAGTGCAGTTTTAAGTTCGGACGTAGTACTCGGTTAATACGACCCACCAACATCATCAGACCGGTTTTGAAAATGCCGTGTAGCGCCATCTGATGCATACGGTACAGTGAAATGTACACAACGCGTGCGATACGACCTTCAACCATCATAGAGCCTTTGGTTAAGTTACCCATTAAACTACCCACGGTAGAAAAACGGCTTAGCGAAACCAAAGAACCGTGGTCTTTGTATACATAGGATTTAAGTTCACGACCATTAATCATTGCCACAATATTCTTAAACGCTTGTGATGCCATTTGGTGAGCAGCTTGAGCACGAGGTGGTACAAACGAACCGTCAGCCTGTGTGCATTGTGCAAGGTCACCAATAGCGAAGATATTGTCGTCACGAGTCGTTTGCAGCGTGCCTTTCACCACTAACTGGTTAATACGGTTAGTCTCAAGTCCTGCAATATCTTTCATGAAATCTGGCGCTTTAATACCCGCAGCCCAAACCATAATTTGCGCGGTAATCTTTTCGCCATCTTTGGTTGTCAAACCGTCTTTTTCTGCCTGCGTAACCATGGTTGCAGTGCGTACGTTAACGCCAAGCTTAGTTAGTTCACTGTGCGCCGCAGACGAGATACGAGGAGGCAATGCAGGAAGAATTCGCTCGCCCGCTTCAATCAGGTTTACATTCAGTTTACTTGAGTCGAGGTCACCGAACCCGTAGGTACGAAGTTCTTTAACCGCATTGTGCAATTCTGCTGACAGCTCAACACCAGTCGCACCTGCGCCAACAATCGCGATATCTACCGTACCGTGACCATTTTTCGCGTGCAGTTTCAAAAACTCGTTGTTCATTTCGGTACGGAAACGATGCGCTTGTTCTGGACTATCAAGGAAAATACAGTTCTCACGAACACCTGGGGTGTTGAAATCGTTTGAGGTTGAACCGATCGCCATGACCAGAATGTCATACTCCAGTTCACGCTTTGGCATCAACAGCTCACCATTATCGTCACATAATTCGCTTAGTACGATTTTTTTACTGTCACGGTCAATGGATTCAAGACTTCCTAGCTGGAAATCAAAGCTGTGGTTTTTCGCGTGTGCTCGGTAACTCAGAGCATCTACACCTTCATCCAGCGAGCCTGTAGCAACTTCATGTAATAGCGGCTTCCACAGGTGACTGGATTTTCTGTCTACCAGAGTGATATCTGCTCGGTTTTTACGGCCCAAAGTACGTCCAAGCTTAGTTGCAAGCTCAAGACCACCAGCGCCACCACCAACTACAATAATGCGTGTCACAACAACATTCCTCAAAAATAATGAAAAATCAAAGTTCAGCATGACAAATTCACACTGAAGAAATTCTTAAACTCGTACTAAGCTCAACGATTTGAGGCTAACTATTAATGTTAAGTGTTTGGGACAGAAATGGATTTCAATCTAAATTCTAGGCAAGTTTCATGTCTTGCTCTTTATCGTTTTTTTGATATACATCAAATTTATTTCGAGGCTCACATTATATAGAGCTAAATCCTTCACGCAACCTTATATTCACTCAAAATGTAGGGAAATAAACCATCTGTTACATAATAAAAAACGGCCCACTGTACGGCCGTTATTCATATTCAAAACCAATCAAATCAAGCCATCTTGAAGGCTTTTATCGCTTGGAGATGTTGAGAGATTTTCTTGAATTTATGTGACTGTGTGTCATCCCATATGATGTCGTAATAATCTTCTAATGCTTTCGCCGTAAGTTGATTATCGAGCATCTCATCATTACGTGACAGTATCACTAAGCAGCGACCTTTGTTCTTCACTCGATACTGTTCAACACATTTGGTCGCGATGTCCTCATACTCTTCAGGACGGTCTATTTTGCCAGTCATGTTGGTTTCTGGGTTGAGATTCGGGTTAAAGATCACCTGTTTGATACCGCACAAAAAGCCGATACGTTCAGACCAATATCCCCCTAACCCCACTCCACAAATGATTGGGTTTGGATCATTAGAATGCTCAATCACTTTATGGACTTCTTTCAGCAAGTGCTGCATATCGTGTTTAGGGTGCCGCGTGCTGTAGCTGATAAAACGAACATCGTCGTCAATGAATTGCAGTTGCAGAACTTTTTCGTGGTTCCCTGGACTGGTTGAGTCGAAACCGTGCAAATAAATAATCATAATACTCCCCCGCTCCTTGAGGTTTTAATCTACCACGAACGCTAAGGTTTTAAAGCAAATCGTACGAAAACTAATGAGACATAAACAACAAACAGTGATCCTAACTGCAAAATGTTTCTTTTATTTTAAGAGCCTGATGGTAATAGTGCTCATCTCCCCAAAGCTGGAAAGCAAGCAAATACCAGAGCATTGCCATCATGGCTGTTCTCGGTAACCATGCTTTTGCCCCTTCAATCCAAATATCAATATCTTCTATTTCTCTCAGCTGACAGTAGCGAGCAATGGCTTCCACAGGGTTCTCGCCAGCGACATCAATACTCAGAGCAAGGTCGAGTCTTGGATCAGCAATCGCGGCATATTCCCAGTCGATAACCTTGAGTCCATGCTCGGTTTTCACCATGTTATATCCGGCCAAATCAAAGTGGCACAACGAATAGCCGACATTAGGCAAGCTTGGTGGGTTTCGCCAGTCTCGATAAAGCTTTTCAAATTCAGGAGTTTTAAGGCTCTCTTTAATTTGAAACCAATAATGGTCAACTCGAGCTAAAAATGAGAAAGGCACAACCGGTATTTTGGTCGTATCAATAGAGTGGATTCTAGATTGTATTTTGAGTAACGATTCGAAATTCACTCCTTTGTGGAGTGATTCCCCTTCCACCCATTCAACTAACAGCCCTTGATCACTAATGAATATTGGCGCTGGGCCAATATGTGTCGATTCTATCGCCTTAAGTATTTGGTATTCCTGAAATCGAGAAATAGAAAAGGCCTTGGTGATAGAGGTATTAGGTCGCCAGACATAAGCTTTGCCTTTCTGGCAAACCACTTTCCAGCAGCGATTGGTTAAACCGCCCGTCAGGGTTTGTGCATATTCTGGAGGAAAAGAAAAAAAGTGAGCAACAGACTGCAACGTGAAGTCTAACTGACATGCTTCTAGCCAAGACATTCTAGCCATTGCTCACCTCATTCAATTTTCCACACTAAATGGGATTAAAGACCAAGTAAACTTTTAGACTCTTGCTTACGGATTTCCGTTTCATCAGCCCATTCAATCAGGCCAGTTTGCAGATCCATTAAGCGCATTGTCATCTTGTAGTAAACATCTTTATCGCTTCCCGCATTCTTCACAATGCTGGATAGATTTCCATACAGCATGTACTGAGCACCGACCATTTTACCGAACTGAATCGCAGTGCTTTGGTTTACTAGCTCATCGTTATTCTGGAAGTTAAGCTGTTCGCGAACGGACTCTACACGGTCCATATCAACAAATCGGAACTTGCCTGAATTCAGCATTTTGGTGCTGATGGTGTCAGTGATCGATTCAGTATCAATATGCTCACTGGTTTTATTCTTGATGCGTTCGACAAAAACGATTGGACGAGAGTCACGAGTAATCGCGGCCACTGAGCCGGACATCATCATGCTGTCTACCATCTCACCTGCGATCTTTTGCAGATCCGTTGAACCAAAATCAACGTTAACCGTTTCTACGGCTTGCGCATCACCGTAACTGACTTTGTTTGAACATCCACCAAGAATCACAGCTAATCCAAGCAACGCAATAACACTCTTTTTCATTTGGCTTCCTCTAAAATTGCCTAGTCGTCAGATTCGCGAATCTGAACACGAAATTGTTTTCCATTTGGATTTACCGACACTTCTGAGATAGAGATACTTTCCATGCCGCGAACGATCGCTTGCTTCCAAGGCGCAAGACGAGTATTCACTTCCAAACCGTTATCGTCATACCAGTAGAATCGGTACTGAATATGCTGGTCGCCTTTGTAGTTGCTGACTAAACGAACCACGCCTCGTGCGTGTCCATCAACTTCTATCGTTGATATATCATCAATAACAAGTCGATTACCTAGTACGTTGTCAGCAAATAATACTCTTTGCGATTCACCTTCAACACTTAATCCTGCTGTGTTTTTACTACAGCCCACTATCGCCAGCATCGACAGTAAAGCTACAAGCCATTTTTTCATCACAATTTCCCTAGTTGCTTGTGCCACATAGTTGCGTTCGCCCCTTGTTGAGACACCCAAACAAGAGTGGTTCCTTGGTCTGGAACATTGAAGTTGTATGACTTACCAGCCGCATTCAAGGTCTGTTCACCTGATGGCACGACTTCAGTGATACCGTGAACCGACGCCGGTAACGTAATCCAACTGCGTGTATCTGGTTGCTCTGTCAATGTGTTCCACACATTCAACACTAAGTTACCGACATCATTACCGTTGGTGGTTTCTTTACGCAACTGTTCTTTTGCCACCACGCGTAAAGCTTGTCGAATAACGATTGCTGGCATCTTTTCAGACAAATTCCGCTGTGCCATTAAATCAACGTTAGTTAATGCAGAAGAGGCTAACTCTTTACCATTCAACTGCATATGAAATTTCTGCTGCACTACGTTGTTGTTATAGTACGGTAAAGCTAAAGAATACAGCGCACTATTACCTCTGCTGTCATAAAGAGGTAAAGATAATCGCCAGCTTTCCATCGCCTTTACAACACCTTGTTCATCTAAAATAATAACTCGCCCTTGCCCTTCCTGCAGAGTTTGTGCCGAGCCGTACTGTTTTTCCAATAAAGTTAAGTCTTCTTTCATACCAAGACGTTTAGCAACCCGTAAAGTTCCGTCGATAACGGCTTCATTTTCAGGGGTAACTGCTAATGCTCGTCTGTAATCGACATAGGCACTGTTAAGATCGTTTGAAGCTTCGTAAAGAAGTGCAGAAAGATAGAGTAGATAGCCATTTTGCACAGCCTGCAATGTTTTGCCTGCATCAGGATATCGAGAAAGAACACTGCCCAAGTTGGCACTAACGCCGTTTTCACGCAGCTCACTTTGAGCACTTTCAAGTTCAGCTTCACGATTCGCGCGAGCCTGTTCCTGAACCTGATTCGCTCGGCGCATCTCAACTAAAGCACCATCGAGATCATTAGCTTGAACGTAATTAAGCCCAAGGTATAGATGCAGGAAACCTAACTCATAATCCGCAGGCTGATATTCATTTAAGTTGTCGTTGACAGCGAGCGAACCTACGCTAGTCGCAGTGTCTGAAACTGAAATGATCGCCTTGCTCTGCTGCTGTTTTATAGCTTGATCTGAAAGCTCTAGTGTCGCTTTACTTTCGGCATACTGCTGATTCAAAAAATAAACGCGGCCTTTTTCAAGATTATCGAGAATATCGCCCGCAACATAATCTTCAAACAAATCGGTAGCTTCAGAGTATTGCCCCTGTTTGACCGTCTGATATAAGTCTTGGTTCTGGGCACTATAATGACTGAACAGGTTACCTGCCGTCATATTGGCACACGCACTTAACAGCAAACAGGCTATAGGAACCGTAATGTGTCGCTTTTTGGCCTTCACCACACACTCCGCAAAATTAGGATGGAAACAATAATGCCCCATTGGTGAACGGGGCATTATTCTTACTTAACTCATCAATAGTGGACCTAGAGGGCGACCACCGACAAGATGCATGTGGATGTGGTAAACTTCTTGGCCGCCGTGTGAGTTGCAGTTTACCAACAGACGATAGCCGTCTTCTGCAATACCCTCTTCTTTCGCCAATTTCTTAGCTACAGTAAACATACGACCTAAAGCAAGCTCGTCACTCTCTTCCACATCATTCACGGTAGGAATCAACTTATTAGGAATGATTAAAATGTGGCTTGGAGCGCGAGGATTGATATCTCGAAATGCAGTAACTAAATCATCCTGATAGAGGATATCTGCTGAGATCTCTTTGCGAATAATTTTACTGAAAATGGTTTCCTCAGCCATAAAGTGCTCCGTAATAGGCATTTTGTATAAATCATTGTGCATTTGAGTATGCGTCAAGGTGCTACAAACCTCAATACAAAACATTATCCAGTTAACAGAATTCAATTTTTGCGACTACCAAATTACAATTTTGTAACTTTCCTCTAAAAACTTACCACTAATCATCCATAGAATAGCGCTTGCTTGTCTAGTCGTTAAGCCATTTGCCATAGAGCAATTTTTTATATTTTTTATTTTTTGAGAATGTATTTATTTGGGGGTAGAAGTATGCAAGGTTCCGTAATAAGACGGATGTATGCTGGTTTTGCATTAATTATCGTCATGTTCGCCGTAACAGTTGCCATCATGATGAGTGGAATGAATCAAATTCATTCTAATTTTGAAAGTGTATCGAAAACAGCTCTACCGCTCGTTTCTTTATCTAATCAAACTAGCGTTCAATTATTGTCTGCAGACAAATCATTCAAAGATTTTCTGACTACTCAGAATCTTGAGCGAATGGACGAAATTCGAAGCTCGTTTGTTTCCGCCAAGGACAAGTTCAGCGAAACATTAAATCAGTTACAGGAGGCCAGTGTTTCACACTCCGATCTAACTGAACGCGTCGAAGCGCTTAAACAATTAGAAGACCGTTATTTCACCGAAGCTGATAAAGCGATGAATAATTATCAGGCGATGTTTGATGCGCAGGCTAAGGTACAAAAATCAACTCGTGAGTTCCAACGCTTGCAAGCTGAATTAAGCGCTGGAATGAAAGAAGCGGTTGACGGTGAAAACAATATTTCAGTGAAAGTAATGGCGAAAAGCTACTTCATAAAACTGCGTGATGCTGAAGTCATCACATCAGATGCATTAGCAAGCAGCGATGTGGTTTTTGTTCAAAAGGCAGTAGCTCTTAACAAGAAAGCCGTTACTCATCTTAACTACGCATATCGCGGTCTGGTCACTCAACTTCCGGGTCTAAAAACTGCTTTTGACGAGAAAGTTAAACAGTTTACTCAAGACATAGGTCAAAAGGGTGGCGTACTAGACCAACATAACGAATATCTTAAAGCTCGTGCGGCACTATATGAAAACATTGGTAACCTTGCGGCAGAAATTGATAACGCGATGACCATTTTGGATTCATTTAACTCAACTGCGACCAACGACCTAAACGGCTCACTGGTTGAAGCGGGTGGTGTTTATCAGCAAGGTCTCTACAAAGCCATTGGTATTGGCATCGCGGTACTTGTTATTGCTGTCGCGATTGGCTACCACTTGGCACAAAGTGTACGTGAGCCTTTAAAACGCATACTTACCACACTGGAAAGCTTAACTGATGGTGATATGACTCAACGTATCGATATTCGTTACAACAATGAGTTCAGTCGTGTGAGCGGCCATATCAATACCCTAGCCGATAGCTTGCATGACATTCTTAAAAAGCTAAACCAAGCTTCAGATGCCCTAACGTCTACAGCAAACAACAACCAAGCAACGTCTCAAGGTGCACAATCTCAGTTAAACAGTCAACGTGAGCAAACCGCGAGCGTAGCTACTGCAATGACAGAGATGGCGCACTCAGTAGGAGAAGTAGCTAACAGCGCTCAAAGCTCGCTGCAAATGGTTCAGCAAGTTGAAACAGCCTCTGAATCTGGCCGAGTAATTATGAGCCAAAATATTTCGACCATTAACCAATTGGAAACTCGTTTGAACGAGTCAGTGGAAGCAACAAACGATCTCCGCCGAATGAGCAGCCAGATTGGCAGCATTCTGGATGTCATTCGTAACATCGCAGAACAGACCAACTTACTAGCACTAAACGCCGCGATTGAAGCTGCGCGAGCTGGTGAGCAAGGGCGTGGTTTTGCTGTGGTTGCTGATGAGGTACGTGTTCTTGCACAACGCACCACTGAATCAACTGCTGAAATCGAGAATATGATCAGTAACCTTCAATCAAGCTCTACCTCAGCAAGTAAAGTGATTGAAAGTTGTATGAAAGATATGGAGCAATCTGTTGAACAGGCGTCAAACGCCAACAGTGCAATGGAAGAAATACAGGCACTCATCATAGAAATCAGCCAAATGAGTACGCATATTTCACAAGCAGCAGCAGAGCAAAACGAGACAACAACAAGCATTGCCCGCAGTATTGAGGACATCAACTTAATCTCCGATGAGAGCTACCGTGCAATGGCTGAAATTGCAGATAACAGCACCAACTTAACCCAACTTGCAGCTCAGCAAAGTTCGTTAGTACATAGATTTAAATTGTAATTTCATTGTGCACTTTACGCTCTAGATTGTAATCATTGAGTAAAAACAACCATAAGGGTGACCTTTTCTATAAGGTCACCCTTGTTTTTTATGCCTTGCGCCGTTATATGATAGTTATGGCTTGCGGCAAACCTTTCATACTTAACTCTTTTTGCAAGCCAAACATGAGGAAAAACTATGGCCGTTCATGTTGGCATTATTGACCAAGACCCTGTTCGTCTGGTCACTCCACTTTTAGATAACAGAACCGCAAGTCGTCATATTGTTTTTGTTGGGGATAGCTCGCAAGAAGCAATGTACCTTCGCCTGAACAAAGTATTGAGCCAGCGCGATATCACCTCTGAGTTTTTCGAAATCCCAGCAGGCTCGAATGTTGCAGAAATAAAGAAAGCGATCAATGTACTTGCTGACGAATTAAAGCAACGCAACCTGCCAATAAAACTCAATGCAAGTTGCGGTCTCAGACACAGGCTTCTTTGTGTATACGAAGTGTTCCGTACCTATCACTGGCCTATTTTTGTTGTGGAACCTAATAGCGATTGCTTATGCTGGCTCTATCCAGACGGAAATGCGGATACTCAGGTACAAGATCACATCACTATCTCCGATTACCTAACCATATTTGGAGCTAGAGGCGAGTTCAGTGAACACAACATCCCGCCTCAGTTGGATGAGAAACTGTATAACTTGGGAGAACGCTGGGCTGGTAATGCATTAGAACTTGGCCCTGGTTTAGCAACACTGAACTACTTAGCAACAACATGTCGTAAAGAGCAGCGGTTAGATGTAGAGCTTTCTGAAAAACAGCAAGGCTATCGTGAGCTTAACATGTTGCTTAATGACTTGGTGGAAACAGAGATCGCAACCTACCAAAATGGCATACTCACTTTTGCAAACGAAGATGCCCGCCGCTTTTCGAATGGTGAATGGTTAGAAACGCTTGTGCACAGTACGGTGAAACAAATTCAAGATGACTTACCGACTATTCAAGATCGTTCTTTAAACGTTCAGGTTTACCGTCAGTTGGGTGAGAAAGAAGTACGTAACGAGCTGGACATCGCAACAGTTGTTAACAACAAGCTGTATATCATTGAGTGCAAAACCAAAGGTATGCGTGATGACGGTGATGACACCTTGTATAAACTGGAATCTCTAAGAGACTTGCTTGGAGGGTTACAAGCACGAGCAATGTTGGTCAGTTTCAGACCTCTGCGTCACAACGATATAACTCGAGCAGAAGATCTTGGGCTCGCATTAATTGGCCCTGAAGAGTTAAAAGATCTCAAAACGCACCTTACTGCTTGGTTTAAACAAGCTGGTGGCAGAGAAAACATCTAAAATTTAAGTCACAAAAAAACCCGCTTTTGGCGGGTTTCTCAAAATTAGCAATCGTCTTCGGTAAAGTTCGATGGCAAGGTATCTTTCATCTTATTCCAGATCTGAGCACTATCGATACCATAGTGACGAATCACATTCGGTAACTGCTCCCGATCACCCGAACGACAGATCGTCAATAGATCACGATAAAACGTCAAAGAACGTTCGCGAGCTTCTGGGTTAGAGAAATAATAGCTCCCCACTCGATCATAGAGTTTTCTCACGCCATTAAAGATTAACCCGTAGATTTGGTTGCCAGAATGGAATGCTAAACGCTGAAACAACATATAGTCGTAATAGTTAAAAGTCTTAGCAATCAACACTGACTGACGCTTCTCTTCGTCTTTCTCACCGTCATCTTTAACGTGCTGCTGTAACTTCTCTGCAAATGGCGAAGATGCCATAAATGCATCCCAAGATTCTGAGGCAAGAAGCGATTCACACGACTCAATCACATTAGTGATTGTACGTTCTGAATTCTCTTTATTTACCTTAAATGCATAACGCATAAAGATAGGACTGATATTAGTACGAGCCGCTAGTAAGTCTTCAACAATACTGGTTGCATTGTCTGCATCTAACGTCATTAACGTATCTAAAATATGTAAACCAGAGGTTTCCATGAACTGGTTTACTTTCGTTGGTTTACCATGCTGAATCGTCAACCAACCATCACGAGCCAAACGCTGAAGGACTTCACGCAACGTTGTTCGAGTAACACCTATGAGTTCAGAGAGTTCACGTTCTGCAGGAAGAATGGAGCCAGGTGGGAAACGACCGTTCCAAATGCTCTCGATGATGTATTTTTCTGCGAAACCTGCTGGGCTTTTTGCCTTAATAACCATTAAGTACTGATCCAGTTTTCTATTTATAAGATTCAAATGTGACTCATCATACCACTAGTTATCACCAAGCGGAAACAAAGCAACCCTAAACTTGTCACAAAGCTAACTAATGGAAAAAGAATTCGCCGATGGCTCAATTCTTCTCTCAATTAAATCACTTAAAATATGTATCAAAATATTTCCATTGGTAACTTTAAATGCATAAAACCCCCACAAAAAAAGTGAGATTAATCACAATAACAATTGAGGAAAAAGCAAAATAAACTTACCTAAATAGAGTAATTTACGTGAGCTTTGTAGTATTTACGCACATTTATTATTCCTATAGGCTTGAAAATAATTTTTTAATTAGCTTCAGGTTATAAATGAAGCCACAATATCACGCCAAAAAATAAATATTCCTAGCTTCAACACCTTCAAGTCGAATGTTGACTAAATAAGTTATGAAGGTAGAGTTGCGGTCGAAGTCTAGAGTGCTTGTTTTGATCAGGGAGTGACTTGGCAAGGTTCTAAATAGGCGATTTTTCATTATTGCCTCTCTAAGTCACTGTTGAAAGACTTTGATTCCAAACCTATTGAGGTTCAAATCAAAGCTGGCACATATCCTTGTTAATTTTTTTATAACAGTGAGAGTAATTACCATGCCGATGTCCCTTGGAAACGCTTTTATCAAGAATTTCCTAGGAAAAGCACCTGATTGGTACAAAGTTGCCATAATTGCCTTTCTTATTATTAATCCAATCGTTTTCTTTTTTATCAATCCGTTTATTGCCGGCTGGCTACTTGTCATTGAATTTATTTTCACGTTGGCAATGGCACTTAAATGCTACCCGCTTCAACCTGGTGGTTTATTGGCAATAGAAGCGATTGCGATTGGTATGACTAGCCCAGCCCAAGTAAAACATGAATTAGTTGCCAATATTGAAGTACTGCTTCTACTGGTATTTATGGTTGCAGGTATCTATTTCATGAAGAATCTGCTTCTGTTTATATTCACTAAAATATTGCTCGGAATCCGCTCTAAAGCAGCCCTTTCTGTCGCGTTTTGTGTAACTGCAGCATTTTTGTCTGCCTTCTTGGATGCTCTGACCGTTATCGCAGTAATTATCAGTGTCGCCGTTGGTTTCTACTCTATTTACCATAAAGTGGCTTCTGGACAATCGTTCCATTCATCACACGACCACACCCATGATGAACACATTTCAGAGCTGACACGAGATGACTTAGAGAATTACCGTGCCTTCTTGCGTTCACTATTGATGCACGCAGGTGTCGGTACCGCTTTAGGTGGCGTAATGACCATGGTTGGTGAACCTCAGAACCTTATCATCGCCGATCAGGCTGGCTGGTTCTTTGGTGAATTCTTAATTCGCATGTCTCCTGTTACAGTACCAGTATTTTTCTGCGGTATTTTGACCTGTGTATTAGTGGAGAAATTCAAAGTATTTGGCTATGGCAGCGATCTACCAGCCAACGTTCGTCAAATCCTTATCGATTTCGATACAGAAGAACGCAAAACTCGTACTAATCAAGATGTAGCCAAACTTTGGGTACAAAGTATTATTGCAGTTTGGTTAATTGTGGGCTTAGCTCTTCACCTAGCAGCTGTTGGTCTTATTGGGCTTTCCGTAATTATCCTTGCAACCGCTTTTACGGGCGTTATCGAAGAACATTCGATGGGCAAAGCATTTGAAGAGGCATTGCCGTTTACTGCCCTGCTCGCTGTTTTCTTCTCGATTGTTGCTGTAATTATTGACCAACATCTGTTCAAGCCAATCATCGATGCTGTGCTTCACATCGAAGACAGCGGTACACAGTTAGCTTTGTTCTATGTTGCGAATGGTCTGCTATCCATGGTTTCGGACAATGTGTTTGTCGGTACGGTGTATATTAACGAAGTTAAAGAAGCCATGGTTCAGGGAATTATCACCCGCGATCAATTTGATTTGCTTGCTGTAGCCATTAACACGGGTACGAACCTGCCGTCTGTTGCTACACCAAACGGTCAAGCCGCATTTCTATTCTTGCTAACTTCGGCACTGGCTCCGTTAATTCGTCTGTCCTATGGTCGAATGGTGGTTATGGCGCTACCATATACCTTGGTACTTACATTGGTAGGCCTAGCTGGCATTATCTTCCTAACCGAGCCAATGACACATATGTTCTACGATTTTGGCTGGCTTTCTCATCATCCTGTTACTTCAGTTGGCAGCCTGGTACCAGAAGGCCACTAAAATTTGTATTGAATAGGAAACTATTTCAAGATAAAAAGCTCTGATAACTCAGAGCTTTTTCATTTAAACGGTAAGGATCAACTGTGAATTTCTTTTCTAAATTGCACACTTTTTCAAAAAACCGAATCTCATGGATGTTGTTGTTGGGATTCGTGTTGTTTTTTGAAATGT
The DNA here is from genome assembly GCF_054051265.1 of Vibrio sp. C8. Taxonomy (NCBI): domain Bacteria; kingdom Pseudomonadati; phylum Pseudomonadota; class Gammaproteobacteria; order Vibrionales; family Vibrionaceae; genus Vibrio; species Vibrio sp. C8. Next base: position 68,328 of record NZ_JBPAOE010000006.1, on the reverse strand, counting down.
GTGCGCTTTTCTTCCAACATGTACTGGTTCTAGCACCATGCGTGATGTGTATTTATGAGCGCGTTGCGATGTTGGGAATCGGTGGGGCTGCGATTGTGGGATTAATTGCACCGAAAAACCCACTGTTTCGTTGGTTAGGATTTGGGGGGTGGGGTTACAGTGCCTACCAAGGCTTAATGCTATCTCTTCAACACGTTCAATATCAATTCCATCCTTCTCCTTTCGCTACATGTGATGTGTTTGTTCAATTCCCGAGTTGGGCACCATTAAACCAATGGTTCCCTTGGATGTTCGAAGCATATGGGGACTGTAGTAAGATCGTTTGGCAATTCTTCGACTTATCAATGCCTCAATGGCTAGTCGTTATTTTTGCCGCTAATCTCTTAGTCCTTACTGTTATTGTTATCTCTCAGTTTTTTAAAGAGAAGAGACGTTTCTTTAGCTAACAGAACCGTTAACAAAAGATCATTAAAAAAGGCGCCGATTGGCGCCTTTTTTTATGTTCATGAGTTGTTGATTGTTAATCTCTGATTGGTGCTGGAGAGAGAACTTCACGGTTACCATTGTGACCCGGAGCACTCACGATACCCTGAGCTTCAAGCTGTTCAACAATACGTGCTGCTCGGTTATAACCGATTTTAAAGCGACGCTGTACGCCAGACACAGAACCTCGACGCGTTTCTACAACGTGTTCTACTACCTGATCAAACAGAGGGTCAACCTCTTCATCACTTTCCATTCTTTCACCTGGTAGCATCATCTCTGGACTTTGATCGCCACTGATAATGTCACTGATGTAGTTTGGTTTGCCTCGCGCTTTCCAGTTATTCACTACTGCATGTACATCATCATCGGATGCAAATGCACCATGTACACGGGTTGTATGGCTGGAACCCGGGGGCAGATAGAGCATATCCCCCATACCAAGCAACGATTCCGCACCACCTTGATCTAAGATAGTTCGAGAGTCCGTCTTAGTCGATACGGTAAATGCCACACGAGTTGGAATATTCGCTTTAATCAAGCCTGTAATAACATCTACAGAAGGACGTTGAGTTGCCAATATCAGGTGAATTCCCGCTGCGCGTGCTTTCTGCGCAAGGCGAGCAATAAGCTCTTCGACTTTCTTACCCACCACCATCATTAAATCTGCGAACTCATCCACGACCACAACAATATAAGGTAACTTCTCAAGCAGTGGCGCTTCCGCGTCCATACTGTCACCTTCTTTCCACAGTGGATCGTGAATCGGGTGACCAGCTTCAGCAGCCATCTTCAACTTATCATTAAAGCCTTTGATGTTTCGCACACCTAAAACTGACATCAGTTTATATCGACGTTCCATTTCACCAACACACCAACGCAATGCATTTGATGCGTCTTTCATGTCTGTCACTACTTCAGACAGCAAATGCGGGATACCTTCATAAATAGACAACTCCAACATTTTCGGGTCAATCATAATGAAACGAACATCTTCAGGTGTAGATTTATACAACATACTCAGAATCATGACGTTCACGCCGACAGATTTACCCGAACCTGTAGTACCAGCCACAAGAACATGAGGCATTTTGGCAAGATCGGCTACCACAGCTTCACCTGCAATATCCTGCCCTAATACGATCGTTGTCGGAGATTTAGACTCTTTAAACTGAGGGCTGCTAATAACGTCAGACAAATACACGGTTTGGCGGCTCATATTCGGCAACTCTAGACCGACATATGGTTTACCCGGTATAACTTCAACCACACGAACTGCCATTGCAGACAGAGAACGCGCTAAATCCATCGACAAGCTCGAAATTCGGCTCACCTTAACACCTGGAGCCAAATCCAATTCAAAACGCGTAATAACTGGCCCAGGGAAGATATCGACCACTTCCGCTTGTATCTTATAGTCCGCCAATTTCGCTTCAACTAAGCGAGCTATCTCTTCCAAAGCAGCTCTATCAATGAAGTTTTCACGTTTTTCTGGGTGATACAGCAGTTCTAGTGTCGGCATTGGTTCAGACGGTTTTGGCAAATTCACGTCTTTTTGCATCAGGAATGGGTTTTGTTGGCCTGCCATATTTGACTGAGCTTCTGACACTAAACTCTGGAAAGCCGTCAGATCTTTATCTTCTTCAGTCTCATCGCTGTCTTCATCTTCATAATCATCAATGTCATATTCAGACTGCGTAGACTGAGGTTGCCATTCGTCCTCATCATCGAGAACATCAAAGTTAGAAATTGTTGGTTCAATGTGAGTGTCATCTTCCAACTCTACGGTATTCACTACATTTTCAAGTTGGCGTGTATCTACTGGTGGTTCGTCAGCAATATCTATCTGATCCATGAATCGATTGTGTTCGGGCTCGGCGCTGGAAGTCACGTCATCTTGAGCAAAGTCATCCGATTCACGGGCAACCATATCAAGTTCTTCGATTGTTGCTGAGAGCTGCTTAGCGCGAGGAGGAAGCTCCTCATCCTCGTCGTAATCATAGTTAGGCGCAGGTGAAAGTGGCGCTGAAAACGATTCATCCGTTTCAACTTTCGCTTCGACTTTAGAGCTGAAAACAGGCTCTTCTTTAGGCATATGAATATTGAAGCGGCGTGTTGTTGGCTGAGACTCATTTTCTGTTTCCAGAGGAATAGCTGAAATGCTTTCAACAGAATCAAGTGTTTCATCTGCTGGCTCTAACGCTTGGGTTTGAATAGGTTCTATGAGAGATGGAGGCGTTAGTTGAGGTTCAACGATTTCGTCTTTTTCACCACGCATGCGATTAAGTAACCTATGTAGACCTGCAATACTTAAATCGCCTAGCCCCTCAACAATACTCAACCATGAAATGCCTGTTAATAGCGTAAAACCTGCGCCCCAGAAAAACAGCAAAGCCAGTGTCGTACCTAATACGTTTAACGTAGGCAAAGCTAAGCTAGTAAGGACGTCACCGACAACACCACCAGATGAAAAGTACCAGATGTCGTCGAAATTAATGTCCGCTAAGCCACAACTGGTTAATAAAAGGACCACTAGACCGAGCAAGCGCGTTCCCCAAAGCATCAAATCAATGCTTTCATCTTCGCGACGTTTACGAAACACCACCCATGCGCCTGCGGTTAAAATAATGGGTAAAGGATAAGCAAGTGAACCGAAGACAAAAAATAACGTATCTGCGACCCAAGCGCCGATAATTCCGCCACCGTTTTGAATATCAGAACCCCATGCAGTTTGAGACCATGAGGGATCGGCAGGACTAAATGTGAACAATGCTACTGCTAATAAAATAGAAGCCAGAACCGCCAGTATCAGCCCGCACTCTTTAAGTCTTTGAATACCATCCAAACGTCCAGAGTCAAACTCTTCACTCGTTTTGATAATTGTTTCGACTTTATTTTTGTTCTCTTTGAACATAAACCAACTTGAATATGATTATTATGGCCAACGTGAGTAACACTATACTCATATTGGATAGGTGAAAACAGTCCGAGCGGCAAAAGCCGCTCGGTTTGTTCGAAGATTTAACCATATCAAGGTCAAAAACCCAATTAACTAAAGTCAGAATGCGGAAAGAAATACCACTATTCTGAACTTCAGCACGATTAACGAGTTTTAATGACTAACTGATTGGTTTGTTTAACTTCTTCCATTACTACGTAGGTACGAGTGTCGTTTACACCAGGTAAACGCAACAAGGTATCCCCAAGTAGCTTACGGTAAGCACCCATGTCTGATACACGAGTTTTCAACAAATAGTCGAAATCACCTGAAACTAAATGACATTCTTGAATATCATCCAGTTTTTGTACTGCAGTATTAAACTGTTCAAACACATCTGGAGCACCACGGTTTAGAGTGATTTCTACAAAAACCAATAATGATGCATCAAGATATTGAGGGTTTAATAACGCTGTATAACCCGTAATGTACCCCTGACGTTCTAAGCGACGTACACGCTCCAAGCACGGAGTTGGAGATAGACCTACTCGCTTAGATAATTCAACGTTCGAAATACGACCGTCTTTCTGCAACTCATTCAAGATGTTGCGGTCGATACGATCAAGATCCTTGGACGGCCTTTTATAGTTGTCTGCCATTTTTATATTCCACCTTAATTACTTCCTTGCAAAAAATATACTACAACTTTTTAATATGCAGTTTCAAATCTTAAACAATAGCGCATATACTAGCAATAAACTCGCCATAAAACTCAAGACACAGTCAATACAACCAAGTAAGACTAAGGAGTCAGGATGATCATTGGTGTACCTAAAGAAATCAAAAACCACGAATACCGTGTAGGTATGATCCCATCAAGTGTGAGAGAGCTAGTCTCTCACGGCCACCAAGTATTGATAGAAACAAATGCCGGACATGGCATTGGTATTTCCGACAACGATTATATCTCGTCGGGCGCATCCATTCTTCCTACCGCTGCCGACATATTTGCGAAAGCAGAGATGATTGTAAAGGTTAAAGAACCTCAAGCTGTAGAACGAGCATTGCTCAAAGAAGGGCAAATATTATTTACTTATTTACACCTAGCCCCAGATTTTCCACAAACTGAAGAGCTAATCAAGAGCAAAGCTGTCTGTATAGCATATGAGACTGTAACAGATAATATGGGTCGCTTACCACTATTAGCACCAATGTCTGAGGTCGCAGGCAGAATGTCTATTCAAGCGGGTGCACAGGCTTTAGAAAAATCGCGTGGCGGATGTGGTTTATTACTCAGCGGTGTCCCGGGGGTCGCCCCAGCAAAAATCGTCATCCTAGGCGGTGGTGTTGTAGGCGCAAACGCCGCACGAATGGCTGTTGGCCTAAGAGCTGACGTTACCATCATCGATAAAAATATCGATACATTACGCAGGCTTGATGAAGAGTTTCAGGGCAGAGCGAAAGTCTTATTCTCAACCAAAGATACCGTAGAACAAAATGTTCTAAATGCCGACTTAGTGATAGGCGCAGTTTTGATTCCCGGTGCAGCAGCGCCAAAACTGGTGACTAAACAGCACATTTGCCAGATGAAAACTGGTTCAGCCATCGTCGATGTTGCTATTGACCAGGGAGGTTGCTTCGAAACATCTCATGCCACTACGCACGCAGAACCGACATACATCATCGATGATGTGGTTCATTACTGCGTAGCAAACATGCCAGGAGCTGTTGCTAGAACTTCAACCTATGCTCTCAACAACGCAACACTACCCTATATTCTTAAACTAGCAAACAAAGGGTATCAAAGCGCATTACTTGAAGATTCAGGATTGCTCAATGGGTTAAACGTTATACACGGTAAAGTGACCTGTAAAGCAGTAGCCGATGCCTTCCAGCTTGACTATGTAGATCCTAGACAAGCAATAGAGATGTTCAAGTAAATCCAACGAAAGGATGCCGAGTTTAAGCTCGGCGTCCTAGACGCTATGTGCTCTCATTTCTTACTGCATGAATAAGGATATTTCTCGGTGTGTCTTCTCTGTTGCAAAACTCGCTCAACTCGACGTGATAGCCTGCCTCTTGTAAAAACATAGCTTTATCTAAAACTAGCCAAATTTCCAATAAGCGGCGAAAACTTTGCTGAACTAAACTCAGCCGTTCCATTTGCCAAAAATATTGTCTACCCACTGTTTCATAGTGCGCGAAATTCACTTTTGGAAGAATGATGCGTTTTTGCTCGACTGCCCATAAACAGAAAGCTTCAAAGCCTTCACTCAACATGGACTTCTTGATGCTAGGAACGGGCATATATTCGCTCAACCCTAACTCCTCTTTGAGTAGAACATTTAACCCCAGCCTGAAACTCATTTCTTGCTGCCTATGACGTTTAACCCGTTCTCCACCAGTTACCGTTTCCTGAAGTGGGATTCGCAGTTCTTGCTTGGTTAATCGGAGTTCGGAGTTTTGGCCCAAAGAAGATTGAGCTTGATATGTATCATAGTGAGTTAAATGGTAGCAACATGGCGAAAAGCTAAGCGCTTTAGTCTTGGCAGCCGCAGCGTTATGCATCAATCGAACATGCAAATCGCCACAGGCATGCAGCGCAACCGCATGTTGGTCAGAGTGAAAAACTTGCACACTTTCGGATTCAAACGCGTCACCTTGAACGAAAGTCATTGGTAAATCGAGATGTTCCGCTTCACTTTGTCCAGATTCACAAAGCGCTTGCTGATATTCAAAACTCACAACGGGTTGTTTTGAATTAAAAGCCAAAATTCGACCGAGATACCCTTTCCCAGAACACCATTCTAGCCATTCGTGACCGTGATGTTGTTTCAGGACGCTTTGTCCTAGCGCCTTAATCTGAGAAAGCTTTCTTCCGGGAATTCCCGCTTCAAGAGCTAGGTTTCGTTCCAATAATGAATACTGAGTAGAGGGCAAGCGGGTCAGTTGAGGAATAAGACTAATTTCAGGAATCAAGTGAGACAACTGATTAATCAACTCATTAGTGTCATTCTTCAATCGTTCGATCTCTTCAACGCTTACACTCTCGAGCCAGTGATGCAACTGAGGGTACTGCTGTTGCCACGAAGAAACACCTTCAAAACATTGCAGAAATGCTTCAAAACGCCAAAGAGACTGGTGAGTGACTAGAAAAGTATCGATTGTTTGAAATTTGGACTGCATGGCTCCCCCTAAACAGGCTGTAGTTTAGAGGGAGAGAGAAATGAAGTAAAAGCCTTAACGTACCGGAAGCTCAATATCTTTAAACATCTCTTCAATCTCCATGTTGGATTTCAGAGAAATAGCTTGTTCAACAACCGGACGGGTCAAATGAGGCGCAAAACGCTCCATAAAATCAAACATATAAGAGCGTAAAAAGGTGCCTCTGCGGAAACCAATACTGGTAGTACTCGCTCCAAAAATATGGCTCGCATCAATCGCAATAAGGTCTTTGTCTTGCTCTTTATCAATTGCCATGCTGGCAATCACACCGACACCAACCCCCATACGAACATAGGTTTTGATAACGTCAGCATCGGTAGCAGTAAAGACAACCTTAGGTGTTAACCCTACTCGATTAAACGCTGTATCCAGCTCAGAGCGCCCTGTAAAACCAAACACATAAGTGACTAACGGGAAAGCCGCCAGATCTTCAATAGAAATGCGATCTTTCTTAGCTAGTGGATGCTCTTTAGGAACAACAATCGAACGGTTCCAGTGATAACAAGGAAGCATCACTGCATCTTGGTATAGATGCAATGCCTCAGTTGCAATAGCAAAGTTCGCTACACCTTTGGCAATCGCTTCAGACATTTGACTCGGCGTCCCTTGGTGCATATGCAAAGAAACCTTAGGATAACGCGCGGTAAAGCCTTTAATAACTTCAGGCAGGGCATAGCGTGCTTGCGTATGAGTAGTTGAAATATTAAGCGTACCCATTTCTGGATGAGTATGTTCACCAGCAACGGCTTTGATACTTTCGACACGAGAAAGTATTTCTGTCGAGATGCGCACAATATCTTCACCAGCTTGCGTTACTTGAGTAAGGTGTTTACCACTGCGCTCAAATATTTGAATTCCCAGTTCATCTTCTAATAAACGAACTTGTTTACTGATCCCTGGCTGAGATGTGTACAAACTCTCGGCTGTGGCAGAAACGTTCAAATTATGATTGACCACCTCAACGATGTACTTTAATTGCTGCAACTTCATAACTGCCCTAATTCCTTGCCTAAATGAGTATGCTTTATAATTATTAGTTATATACCCATACTAATAGAATTTGCAAGGTCTCACAGCTCAGCAAACAGATAAATTTGAGAAAATACTGCTTAAGATGAAAAATTGACTCTATTCTTAAGTATTAGCGGCAAAACTTTGTGCGAACCTTCAAACAAAATATATAGGAGCGTTTTTTGCTTCAAAAAAAACATAATGAAATTAGTAAATTTCTAGGTGTAGTGATAAGTTATGTTGTTGTATCCTATTCACTAGTCATTGAAAAATGAAGACACGGAATTTATGAATATAGGTTTAATCATTGCGCTGGTTGCAGTACTGTTAGTTTTGGTGTTGGGCTACAACATTATGTTGCAGTATAAAGTCAAAGTTGAAGCGGCAAGAAAGCAAGAATCCTCAAAATACTTGGCCATCATTGATGCTACCGAAGATTTAATCGGTAATGCACATCACCTGCCTTTTAGTAAAGAATTACTGCTTTGCCTAAATATTCGAATTTTGGATTGCTTACAGAATATGCTTGAACTAGAGCCAAAGAATAAACAGTTGGCACAACGTATTGAGCATATGAATGCGCAAATTAAGCATTTGAAAGAGCATCATCCAGGTGGTGACAGTACAACCTTTAAAGTTCCTAGCAGTGATAAGCAAGCGATTGTAATGCTTAAACTGGTCAAACGTTTACGCGATACTATCAAGAGTGAACATAATAAAGGTCGCTTTGAAACCCAAGCTTATGTCACAGAAAACGCTCGTCTTGAAAATATTCAAGTCCGTATTAACATTGAAAACGTAATCAAGCGAGCAAATGATTCGATCATTCGAGGCCAACCGGGTACTGCAATACAATTGTTACGTAAAGGCTTAGATGTTCTGAGTACAAAGAACGACAACTACTCAAACCAAGCACGAGATAAGCTTCAGCAAATGTATGATGATCTCGAACATAGACGACAATCAAAAAGTGCAACTGAACTTCAAGAGATCGAAGAGAAAGAACGTAACAGTGATATGGAAGCGCTCTTTGGTGAAAAGAAAAAGTGGTAATATACTTGTTACCAACGTAACACTCAGTTTGATGAAAGGTTGCCTCGGCAACCTTTTTTATTATAAGAATTATGAACCAAGACCAAACCTTTAATACACTGCTAGAACCAATTCATCAGTTTCTTCAATGCTCAACTCCTGATGCTTGGATTGAAGAGGCAAGAAAGTCTAAAAATCTATCGAGAATCCTGCGAGACCATCTCTTATGTGAGCTAAAAGCGGCTCAGAGCGCTGTATTTTTACTAAAACGTTATGTACTTACTGAAGACGGTAAAAAGCAGATAAGCCAACTTGTGGAGCCATATGAGTTATTTGCTTACAAAGGCATAGGTAACCTTGATACGCTGCGTGGGAAAAGTCAGCTGTCTAAATCAATTGCAGCCAAACAAGGCTGTGTCTATGGACAAGATATGATCGACAAAATGGTACTCCTTATCAAAGAAGAGCTGCACCACTTCTATCAGGTTTTAGAAATTATTGAACAGCAGGGTTTAGAATATCGTCCGATTACAGCGAGTCGCTACGCGAAAGGCATGATAAAGCACGTCCGAACTTATGAACCAGAAGCTCTTATCGATAAGCTAATTATCGGCGCATATATCGAAGCCCGTTCCTGCGAACGCTTTGCTAAGCTCGCTCCTTATTTAAAAGAATCTATTCAGAAATTCTATATTTCACTCCTACGGTCTGAAGCTCGCCACTATCAAGATTACTTAGCACTTGCTGAGAAAATATCTACACGGGATATTACAGACAGAGTTAAACATTTTGGCGAAGTAGAAGCCAAGCTTATCTCTTCCCATGACACTGAGTTCAGATTCCATTCCGGTTGTCCAATATAGAAAAAGCCAGCGTGTGTCGCTGGCTTTTCTCATATCTCACTTACTTATGCTAATGATGCGTTAATTTCTGCAAGTACTGCGGCAGGGTCTGAAGCTTGAGTGATTGGTCGGCCAATTACTAAATAATCCGAACCTGCTTGAACAGCTTCATATGGCGTCATAATACGGCGTTGGTCACCAACATCAGCACCAGCCGGACGAATACCAGGAGTCACCAATTTAAACTCCTTACCTAAGCTTTGTTTGAGCATTTGAGATTCCTGAGCAGAACACACCACGCCATCTAAGCCCGCATTTTTCGTTAAGCTCGCTAAACGCATTACTTGCTCCTGAGGCTTAACATCTAGGCCAATACCAGCAAGATCACTTTGCTCCATGCTCGTCAATACCGTTACACCGATCAACAATGGACGGTCTTTACCATACGGTTCTAAGATTTCTCGAGAAGCGGCCATCATACGCTCACCACCACTTGCGTGGACGTTGACCATCCACACTCCAAGTTCAGCGGCAGCTTTTACTGCTTTAGAACAGGTATTTGGGATGTCATGAAACTTAAGATCTAAGAATACAGAGAAGCCACGTTTATGTAGTTCACGAACGAAATCTGGGCCAAAAAGCGTAAACATCTCTTTGCCCACTTTTAAGCGACAGCTTGTTGGGTCGATTCTACTGACAAATGCAAGCGCATCCGCTTGATTATCATAATCCAGTGCAACGATCACTTTCTGGTCGTTCATTTCTACTCCTAAGTATTTATTGAGCTTAAAAAAATGCAGCCATTAGAGCTGCAAGTCTTATTGGCTTAAAAAAAACCAATAATGGTGGCCTTTAGACCTATTACTATTCTCCGTCCAAACCACGAATAGGTTTGACTGACCCCCACCCTTTACAAGAAGGACAGTGCCAATATAAAGAGTGGGTTGAAAAACCGCACTTCCGGCATCGATAATGTGGCTTAACTTTTAACTGTTCACCAACAAGCTTCTTAAGCGTAGACAAACTGGCTTTTGCTCGCCCTTCTTCTGCTTCAGCAATATGATAATCGATAAGGCGATAGAAACCCTTCATTGTTGGATTCTTGACTAACTGTCGTGTTAATAGTTCTTGTGCTGTTGCGACGCCCTCATGCTGAGCAACCAACTGAGCCAGCATCAACTCGGCAGATACACCCGCTTTGTTTTCGATACACTTACGAAGGAATTCAACCAGTTCATGCTCTTGACCAAGATGGTAATAACACTCAGCCAGTGTAGGCAATACTTCACCGATGAAGTCGATATCTTGATCCAGAACCATCTTCATGTAATGGATAGTCTGCTTATAATCTTCACTTTCTAAGTAAGACTTTCCTAGAGCAATACTTGCTCTCACACATTTAGGATCTTCTGCTAGTGCTCGTTTAAAAAGCTGAATACTTTTGCTGTCGCTACCATTTGCTTTTTCCTGCATCGCCAATTCACACAAGAAATGAGCAATGCTGCTTTTCATGCGTTTACGCCCCATTTTTACCAACGCTGACGCACATTCGATGGCTTTGTGCCATTCACGTGTTTGTTGATAAATGGATGTCAATTGCTGCAATGCAGATTCGCGATGTTCAGGTTCATCGATAAGTTGTTCAAAAATTTTCTCTGCACGATCCAAGAAGCCGGAAACCATGTAATCTTTCGCGAGCTGCTGAAGAGCCAGATTTTTCTGTTCTATGGTTAGCCCCGAGCGGGAGATTAAATTTTGGTGAATACGAATAGCACGATCAACTTCTCCACGAGAACGAAACAAATTACCCAAAGCAAGGTGAGTATCGATGGTTTCGTTATCTACTTGAAGAAGTTCAATAAAGTGATCAACTGCCTTGTCTGATTGATCAGACAATAACAAGTTTAAACCCGTAACATATTGACGTGAGATTTGGTGAGAATGTTTCTGCTTGTCATGCTGGGCACTACGATTACCCATATACCAACCATAAGCGGCAGCGATTGGTAGTAACAAGAAGAGAATTTCTAACATCTAAAAACAGCCTTATCCAATATTAACTCTGTTTTCAGATGAGTCTTTAACTGTTGGCGTCACTTTTTTCAGTTGTTTGTTTAACTTACGTACTTTCAATTGAGATTTAAGATGTAAGCTGCCAAAAATAATCCAAGCAAGGACAAAGCCAGTGACAAATACAGAACCGAGGAGAGTGGATAGGTGAAACTCACCTTGTGCAAGTAGATAATTGAAAGTCACGACTTCTTGGTTTTGGGAACCCAAAGCCAGTGCAATCAAAAAGAGAGCGAGTACCACAACGATTTTTATAATTTTCATAGTCCATCACCTATCAATAAATCGGCTTTACTGATTATGCAGGAAAATGCCCTGACAAACCATGTCTATATATCATAAAAAAGCGGCACACCTCATCAGTGTGCCGCCAATTTCTTCAAGCTAGAGAATTTAACCGTTCACTCTCTCGCGTAATTCCTTACCAGGTTTGAAATGAGGCACATATTTGCCTTCAAGTTCCACTTTTTCACCTGTTTTAGGGTTACGGCCAACGCGTGGCTCGCGATAGTGAAGAGAGAAGCTACCGAAACCACGAATTTCGATGCGATCTCCACTCTCTAGAGTGTTGGCCATATGCTCAAGAATATCTTTTACCGCATCTTCGATTTCTTTTGCCGACAGATGTGTTTGCTCAGCACAGAGCCTTTCGATCAATTCAGACTTAGTCATAACTTCCCTCACATATTTTTTATTACTCATTATAGTGAGTAATATCAATTCCAACAAACACTTACTTAGTATTGTAGAAAATGATCCAGCAAAACACCTAATAGTTTTCTAAAGAATTTCTGTTTATTTACTAAAACATTAGCCCATCTAGGTTATAGATGCCGAACAAACACTCTCTTTTAATGAAAAAGAACACTAACTGCATAAGGTTCAGCGGGTTAAACATTCTAAAATTTTAAACTTAGAAATTAACAAGGCAAAAAAAAGGAGCCTTTCGGCTCCTTCTTATTTAGCGATAGCTATAGCTATTATTCGCCTTTAGCTGCTTTGAAAGCGTCTGCCATTGCGTTACCGAAAGAACCACCATCTTCTTGGTTGATAGAAGCCATTGCTTCTTGTTCTTCAGCTTCATCTTTAGCTTTGATAGATAGGTTGATTACGCGGTTCTTACGGTCTACACCAGTAAATTTCGCTTCAACGCTGTCACCAACACTTAGGATTAGAGTTGCATCTTCAACACGGTCACGAGCAACTTCAGAAGCGCGGATGTAACCTTCTACACCTTCTTCTAGCTCGATAGTTGCGCCTTTAGCGTCAACTGCAGTAACAGTACCGTTAACTAGAACACCTTTCTTGTTGTCAGCTACATAAGCATTGAATGGGTCGTTTTCCATTTGCTTAACGCCTAGAGAAATACGCTCACGCTCTGCGTCTACTGCTAGAACAACTGCAGAGATTTCGTCGCCTTTCTTGTACTCACGTACAGCTTCTTCTCCAGGAACGTTCCAAGAGATGTCAGATAGGTGAACTAGACCGTCGATGCCGCCGTCAAGACCGATGAAGATACCGAAGTCAGTGATTGACTTGATCTTACCAGTAACTTTGTCGCCTTTAGCTTGCGCTTCAGCGAATGACTGCCATGGGTTAGCTTTACACTGTTTCAGACCTAGAGAGATACGACGACGCTCTTCGTCGATATCAAGAACCATAACCTCAACTTCGTCGCCTACATTAACAACTTTAGATGGGTGGATGTTCTTGTTAGTCCAATCCATTTCTGAAACGTGAACTAGACCTTCAACGCCTTCTTCGATCTCAACGAAACAGCCGTAATCAGTTAGGTTAGTTACGCGACCAGATAGTTTGTGACCTTCTGGGTAACGCTTAGCGATTGCTACCCATGGATCTTCGCCTAGTTGCTTAAGACCTAGTGATACGCGAGTACGGTCACGGTCGAACTTAAGAACTTTAACTAGGATTTCGTCACCAACGTTAACGATTTCTGATGGGTGTTTAACGCGTTTCCATGCCATATCAGTGATATGTAGAAGACCGTCAACACCACCAAGGTCAACGAATGCACCGTAATCAGTAAGGTTCTTAACGATACCTTTAACTTCAGTACCTTCTTGTAGAGTTTCAAGAAGTTCGTCACGCTCAACGCTGCTTTCTGATTCGATAACAGCACGACGAGAAACAACTACGTTGTTACGTTTCTGGTCTAGCTTGATAACTTTGAACTCTAGCTCTTTGTTTTCTAGGTGAGCAGTGTCACGGATAGGACGTACGTCTACTAGAGAGCCTGGAAGGAATGCACGGATACCGTTTAGTTCAACAGTGAAACCGCCTTTAACTTTACCGTTGATGATACCAACAACAGTTTCAGCTTCTTCGTATGCTTTCTCAAGAACGATCCATGATTCGTGACGCTTAGCTTTCTCACGAGAAAGTTGAGTTTCACCGAAACCGTCTTCAACAGCGTCTAGAGCAACATCTACTTCAGAACCAACTTCAACTTCAAGTTCGCCAGCAGCGTTCTTGAACTGTTCAGCAGGGATAGCAGACTCAGACTTAAGGCCAGCATCTACAAGAACGTAACCGTTCTCGATAGCTACTACAGTACCTTTAACGATACTACCTTGTTGGAACTCAGTTTCATTTAGGAACTCTTCAAAGAGTTGAGCAAAAGATTCAGTCATTTATTTAATCTTCAATAATTAAACGTCCACGGGCATCCTACCACATGGGGGTTATTAAATTCGCCAGTCATCATCCTTGCGACCAACGCTCTTAGCTGACGTGGTTTATTCCGCCAACTTCGATTCGATATATTGTAGTGCTTTTTCGACAACTTCGTCGATAGACATTTCGGTTGAATCAAGCACAAGCGCATCCTCGGCAGGGCGTAATGGAGCCACTGGGCGGTTACGATCTCGATCGTCACGCTCTTGGATTTCGCTTAAAAGGGCGTCAAATTTAACATCAAGCCCCTTCAGTTGCAACTGCTTGAATCGTCTACGAGCTCTTTCTTCAGCGCTGGCATCTAAGAAAATTTTAGCTTCAGCGTTAGGGAATACCACAGTTCCCATATCACGACCGTCAGCTACTAAGCCATTCCCTTCAGCAAATGCGCGTTGTCTGCGCAGTAAAGCCTCACGAACACGAGGTTGAGCCGCGACTTTAGAAGCTGCCATGCCAGTCTCTTCTTTGCGCAGTTCTTTGGAAACATCTTCGCCTTCAAGGATAACTTTAACTAAGTCACCTTCAGCGATGAACTGAACATCTAAATGCATAGCCAGAGGCACTAACGCGTCTTCAGACTCAAGATCCACACCATGGTGGATAGCAGCAAGTGCTAATACTCGATAAATCGCACCTGAGTCTAAAAGATGAAAACCGAGTTTGTTTGCTAAAAGCATACAAAGGGTGCCTTTGCCTGCGCCACTTGGGCCGTCGACAGTAATCACCGGAGTGTGTGAGGGCATGTTTTACTCCACTTATTGTTATTCGAAGATAACTTTTATTTCCGTAGATAGACGGTATCCACGTTTCATCGGCGAAAAATTATAGTGGCAATAGGACAAAGGTGCTAGGAAGGATTTCCATATATCGCATTTTAATGAGCAAACGCGCAGTCGATAGGAGGTTATGAAACCAATTTACAGGCTCAAGTAATATCTCGAGCCTGCATTTAAACAAAAAACGGTTAGATATTGAACCCTAGACTATTACAGCAGGATTCGATCTTCGTTTTTCTTAACTGTTGAGGTACCGATACCTTTTACCTTAGTAAGCTCATCTTGGGATGAGAATGGTCCATTCTGGTCACGATATTCAACAATGGCTTGTGCTTTCTTAAGTCCAACACCTTTTAGCAAAGTGGATATTTCTTCTGCAGATGCAGTATTTACATTCACCGTTATCACGATGTCGTCTGTTTTCACTGCCTGACCGGTACTATTATCTGCTGCGGTCACACTCGTCATAGGTAGCGCTAATGCTAATAAACATGCCAGTAGCCATTGATTGACTAAACCGATTTTTTTCATCATTTTTCTGCTCTCACTGTTAATTAAACGAAGCCATCTTAAACAAGCCACAGCGAGAGACAGATTTAGGTTTGAACAAAATAAAAGGAGCTGCAACTGCAGCCCCTTTCGTTAAACATATCAATTACATCTATAGAGCTTATTGGCTCACAGCAAAATATTCGATATCCGTGTTTGCTCTTAGCACAGACAACACTCCCGCAATATCTTGTTGCACTGCAATACGTGAAAGCTGAGCACCAATTTGATTTTGATATTGAGGTTCAATCTTTGCTTCAACCTTGCTTAATTCAATCAAAACGATATTACCGTCCAAATCTTTTGCTTGACCGTATACAACTTGGTCAACTTGCGGTTTAGGCATAGAGTAAACCGTTTGAGCAAGTTGAGAGCCACGATCTACCGTTTCTAGATCACCAAATGCAAGTTTGTTTTCTTCTAGCAGAGATTTGTCACCTTGCTTAAGGCTTTCAATCAACTTATCAGCAAGCTCTAGCGCTTGTTGCTCACCTTTTACTTTAGATAGTTGTGCAACAACCTGATCTTTGACTTCTTCTAGAGGCAGTACCATCTCAGGACGCGTTTCATCAACACGAACAACAACGACATGTTCTGGTGCCACTTCAATGACAGAAGAGTTTAAGCCATCTTCTTTCACTTCAGGAGACTGAATCGCTTGTTGAACGGATGCATTTTGCAGAGCGGTTGGCATATCTGATTGAGAAATAAAATCCGTTTTAACCACTTGTGCCAAAGTCACTTTAGCAGCCTCATCAAGCGAATCTGGATATTCAAACGCGACTTTCTCTAACTCAGTTTGTAGCTCATAGAAAGTGTCTACCGCTTTTTGAGAAGACAGTTCAGTCTTAATTTCTGCAGCTACTTCCTCCAACGGTTTAGCAACCGAAGCTTTGACGCCATCTAACTTGATAATGTGGTAACCAAAATCAGACTTAACAAGACCAGATACATCACCGACTGAAGCCAAGCCAAATGCTGCAGCTTCAAATGCAGGATCCATTGTATCTCGTTCAATCCAACCTAAAGAACCGCCATTATCTGAGCTGCCAATATCTTCAGATTTTTCTTCAGCAAGTTTCGCAAAATCTGCACCTGCGTTTAGCTCATCAAGAATCGCTTGGGCTTTAGCTTCGTCATCGCCTTGTACTAGGATATGACTAACTTCGCGTTGTTCAGCAGTTGAATACTTGTCTAGATGCTCTTGATAGTACTCTTTTACTTGTTCGTCACTGATGGTAACTTGTTTAGACAGTTTCTCAGCTGATAGCTCAATATAAGAGACTTTTACTTGTTCTGGACGAGTGTAACGTTCCGGATTCTCAGAGTAGAACTTCTGTACGTCTTCGTCGCTTACAGCAACATGGTTGGCAAAGTCGTTCAAAGACAATGTAACAGTGCGAATGTCTCTGGTTTGTGCAATCAGCGCGCTTTGAGCGTCAATTTCACCCTGTAGAGTAAACTCACTACCTTGTAGCGCTGATGTTAGCTGGCTACGCAGTAAATCACGACGTAAATATTCAGCAAAAGACTCGGCATTGAAGCCGGCACGACGTAGTGCTGCTTGGTAGATTTCTTGGTCGAATTTGCCTTCAGATTGGAACTGAGGCATATCCAAAATCAGTTTACGAACTTGTTCGTCACTGATTCTTAGACCTAATGAATTCGCATGCTGCTCGATGAGAACATCGTTGATCATGCGATCTAAAACAGATTTACGGAAAGAAGCAACGTACGCTGGATCTGCTAGTAAGTTAGCAAAATAGTCACCCATTTGAGATTGCATACGGTTTCTTTCGTTTTGATAAGCTTGCTCAAACTGACCACGGTCAATCTCAATGCTGCCAACTTTAGCCGCCGCGTTATTACCGCCACTGACTAGGTAGCTACCTACCCCTGCGAAGATAAAAGAAAGGATGATTAGTCCTAGGATAATTTTTACCGCGATGCTGTTAACACCCTCGCGTAATCGATCCATCATAGTTTTACTGCTCTCCGGATTTGAAGTTTAGACTTCAGCCAAAAATGAATAGCGCGATAATATCAGAAAAAGAAATGCGCATCAGTAGGATGCGCATAATTAAAAAAGGTTCGAATAAATTTTGCTGCAAGCAGCAAAAAAGTCATTCTAAGAAATTAGTTGCAAGCGTCTTTCAGTGCTTTACCAGCTTTGAATGCAGGAACTTTAGCTTCTGCGATTTGGATTTCTTCACCAGTTTTTGGGTTACGACCAGTGCGAGCTGCACGAGTACGAACTTGGAAAGTACCAAAGCCAACTAGAGCTACTTGGTCGCCAGACTGAAGAGTATCGCTTACTGCTTCGATAAATGCGTCTAGAGCACGACCTGCTGAAGCTTTTGATAGATCAGCGTTAGCTGCGATTTTTTCTACTAATTGTGTTTTATTCACTGTGATTCCCCTTTGGTCGCCAATTTATTATTTTGTTCGGCGCCTATTCGTTCCATTGATGTTTAAAGATAACCTAAAGCCTTGTTACAACTGGGCTGAAAGCTATAGTGAATAACGGTAGCCTCCAAAAAAAACGCTGACAAGCCCTTTTTGAGCCTATCAGCGTAATCTTTTACTTATTTTTGCTGCACATCACTCTTTTTCGGCTTCAAATGCCACACCAGTAGGGTCATTTTCCAGTGCAACCTTCAAAACTTCGTCAATCCAACGTACAGGAATTACTTTAAGATCAGCGATTACGTTGTCAGGAATCTCTTCCAAATCACGTTCATTGTCCTTCGGAATTAGCGCCGTTTTGATACCACCACGATGAGCAGCCAGCAGTTTTTCTTTCAAACCACCGATTGGCAAAACTTCACCACGAAGGGTAATTTCGCCCGTCATTGCAACATCAGCTTTCACAGGGTTACCGGTTAAACAAGAGACCAATGCGGTACACATTGCCGTACCCGCGCTTGGGCCGTCTTTTGGTGTTGCACCTTCAGGTACATGTACGTGAATATCGCGTTTTTCGTAAAAATCTGGGTTAATGCCCAGTTTTTCTGCGCGAGAACGTACGACCGTCATTGCTGCTTGAATAGACTCTTGCATCACTTCGCCAAGTGAGCCTGTCTGAGTAAGCTTACCTTTACCAGGCATAGACTGAGCTTCAATCGTTAACAGATCACCGCCAACTTCTGTCCATGCTAGACCCGTTACTTGACCAATACGGTTGTGTTCGTCTGCTTTACCAAAGTCAAAACGTTGTACACCAAGGTATTCTTTAAGATTATCTTGGTTCACAGTGACATGTTTTACATCTTTGTTTAATAAGATGTTTTTCACTGCTTTACGACAGATCTTAGAGATCTCGCGCTCTAGGCTACGAACACCCGCTTCACGTGTGTAATAACGAATCACACCCATAATTGCTGAATCTTCGATGGTAATTTCAGAAGGTTTCAGACCATTACGCTCGATTTGCTTCTCAACTAAGTGGCGCTTAGCAATGTTCAGTTTTTCATCTTCGGTGTAGCCTGATAGACGAATAACTTCCATACGGTCCAACAGTGGGCCCGGAATATTCATCGAGTTAGATGTTGCAACAAACATTACGTCAGACAAGTCATAATCCACTTCGAGATAGTGGTCATTGAATGAGTTGTTTTGCTCTGGGTCTAATACTTCCAATAGTGCAGAAGCTGGGTCGCCGCGCATATCCGATGCCATCTTATCGATTTCATCAAGTAGGAATAGCGGGTTTTTCACACCAACTTTTGACATTTTTTGGATCAGTTTACCCGGCAGAGAACCGATGTAAGTACGGCGGTGACCGCGAATCTCAGCTTCGTCACGAACGCCGCCGAGCGCCATACGCGTGTACTTACGCCCTGTTGCCGCGGCAATTGAACGACCTAGTGATGTTTTACCCACACCCGGAGGACCAACTAAGCAAAGGATCGGACCTTTTAACTTGCTAATACGACTTTGTACCGCCAAGTATTCAAGAATGCGTTCTTTAACGCGCTCAAGACCATAATGGTCAGCATTAAGAATTTCTTCTGCTTTTGCCAGATCACGTTTCACTTTAGAACGCTTAGTCCAAGGAACGTTGATCATCCAATCGATATAGCTGCGAACTACTGTTGCTTCTGCTGACATCGGAGACATCATTTTCAGCTTCTGCAACTCTTGCTCTGTTTTTTCACGCGCTTCAGCAGGCATTTTTGAGTCTTCGATTTTCTGCTTTAGAACTTCGAACTCATCTACGCCATCTTCTGTTTCACCCAGCTCTTTCTGAATCGCTTTCATTTGCTCATTCAGGTAGTACTCACGCTGAGATTTCTCCATTTGCTTCTTAACGCGAGTGCGGATGCGTTTTTCAACTTGCAGCAAATCTATTTCAGATTCCATCTGTCCCATTAAAAACTCTAGACGTTCAGTCACATCTAAAATTTCAAGAACTTTTTGCTTGTCCACTAACTTAAGAGGCATGTGTGCTGCAATAGTATCCGCTAGGCGTGCAGCTTCCTCGATGCCATTCAATGAAGTCAAAACTTCAGGTGGAATCTTCTTATTCAGTTTAATGAAACTATCGAACTGGTTGATAGCACTGCGTACTATCACTTCTTGTTCTTTATCATCTAACTCTGGAGTTATCAGGAATTCAGCACTTGCAGAGAAGAACTCTCCTTCATGAAACTCATTAATTTTGGCGCGCTGTTGACCTTCAACCAACACTTTCACAGTGCCGTCGGGTAACTTCAGCAATTGCAGAATGGTAGCAACCGTACCCACTTCGAATAAGTCCGAAATAGTAGGTTCATCTGTTTCGGCCTGCTTCTGTGCAACCAGAAGAACTTGTTTGTTGTTGTCCATTGCCGCTTCTAGGCATTGAATCGATTTCTCACGACCAACAAACAAAGGGATCACCATATGTGGATACACAACCACATCACGCAAAGGCAATACGGGGATCTCTATACGCTCGGAACGCTCCAAGTTCATATTATTCTCTCTTCCGCTTTGATATATATCGGAGTATATGGGGGCTAACTAACTGGATTCAATAACAGAATAAAAAAAAGGAGGTAATGATTACCTCCTTTGATTATTTATTGACTCTTAATGGCTTTTAAACCCAAGAGACTTGGCAAATTTACTCAGCGCCAGCTGCTTGGCTCTCATTACCTGAGAAAATCATTAGTGGTTCTGATTCGCCGTTAATCACCGACTCATCAATCACAACTTTCTCAACGTCAGACATTGAAGGTAGCTCGTACATGGTTTCTAGCAATACGCTTTCAAGAATTGAGCGTAGGCCACGAGCACCCGTCTTACGAGCCATCGCTTTTGCTGCGATAGCACGAAGTGCATCTTCACGGAACTCTAGATCTACATCTTCAAGTTCGAAAAGTGCTGCGTACTGTTTCGTCAATGCGTTCTTTGGCTCGCATAAAATCTGAATCAGCGCTTCTTCATCAAGCTCAGTCAATGTAGCTGTCACAGGTAAACGACCAATGAACTCTGGAATCAGACCATATTTCACTAGATCTTCAGGTTCTACCTGAGTAAACAACTCGCCTACTGTTCTGTTTTGATCTTTAGAACGAACTTCAGCGCCGAAACCAATACCAGTACCCGTTGCTACACGTTGTTCAATCACTTTATCCAAACCCGCAAAAGCGCCGCCACAGATAAATAAGATCTTAGAAGTATCTACTTGCAAGAACTCTTGTTGAGGATGTTTACGACCACCTTGTGGTGGCACTGATGCAACAGTACCTTCAACCAGTTTCAATAGTGCTTGCTGAACACCTTCACCAGAAACGTCTCGCGTGATTGACGGGTTTTCAGCCTTACGAGAAATCTTATCGATTTCATCGATATAGACGATACCGCGTTCCGCTTTTGCTACATCGTAGTCACACTTCTGAAGCAGTTTTTGAATGATGTTTTCAACATCTTCACCCACATAACCCGCTTCAGTTAGCGTAGTAGCATCTGCCATCGTAAATGGTACATCTAGGAAGCGAGCCAATGTCTCAGCGAGGAGAGTTTTACCGCTACCTGTAGGGCCGATCAGCAAAATATTACTTTTACCAAGTTCGACACCATCACTTGTCGTATCACCATTACGTAAACGCTTATAGTGGTTATATACCGCAACAGCGAGCACTTTTTTAGCGTGTTCTTGTCCAATTACATAGTCGTCAAGATGTGCACGAATTTCACGAGGCGCAGGCAATGCTGACGACTCTTTCTTAGGTAACACATCTTTAATCTCTTCGCGAATAATGTCGTTACATAGATCAACACATTCGTCACAGATATACACGGAAGGACCTGCAATCAGCTTGCGAACTTCGTGCTGGCTTTTGCCACAGAAAGAGCAGTACAGCAGTTTACTACTACCACCCTCTTTGCTTTTATCTGTCATTCGCTAA
Source organism: Vibrio sp. C8 (assembly GCF_054051265.1). Taxonomy (NCBI): domain Bacteria; kingdom Pseudomonadati; phylum Pseudomonadota; class Gammaproteobacteria; order Vibrionales; family Vibrionaceae; genus Vibrio; species Vibrio sp. C8. The sequence continues at coordinate 46,313 of NZ_JBPAOE010000006.1, read as the reverse complement.
CCTCTTAGCCTTTACTCTTTATGGTTTGAGTGTATAACAATTTCAATTAAATTGCGTTAAACAATTACCAGAACTGTTACTCACCACGGTGGGTCAGTACTGAATCCACCAAACCGTATTCTACTGCTTGTTCGGCAGACATAAAGTTGTCGCGGTCAGTGTCTCGCTCAATAATTTCAAGCGGTTGACCGGTATGCTCTGCCAACAAGTGGTTCAACTTGTTCTTAATCGATAGAATTTCTTGCGCATGAATTTGGATGTCCGAAGCTTGACCTTGGAAACCACCTAGCGGTTGGTGAATCATTACGCGCGAGTTTGGTAGAACATAACGTTTGCCAGGTGCGCCACCAGCTAGTAGAAATGCGCCCATAGAACAAGCTTGTCCCATACATACTGTACTCACGTTTGGTTTAATAAACTGCATAGTGTCGTAAATAGACATACCCGCAGTCACACTACCACCTGGTGAGTTGATGTATAGGAAAATATCTTTGTCTGGGTTTTCCGACTCTAAGAAAAGCAGCTGAGCCACGACAAGGTTTGCCATGTGGTCTTCTACCTGACCCGTTAAGAAAATAACTCGCTCTTTTAAAAGACGTGAATAGATATCGTATGAACGTTCGCCACGGGAAGTTTGTTCAACCACCATTGGTACTAGCGCATCAATAATCGGCGACATTGCGTTTTTTTCTTGGTAGCTCATAGTCTTAATATCCCTAAAAATAAATGGCCCGGATGATGTATATCATGCGGACCATTGTTAGCAGAATAGTTGATGTCTCGTCAACCTTCTACGCTATAGATTGCTTATTAAGCAGCAACTTGAGGGTTCATTAGCTCGTTAAAGCTAATTGCTTTCTCAGTTACTGTTGCTTTAGCAATGATCGCGTCAATCGCTTGTTCTTCTAGAGCCACGTTGCGCATGTTGTTCATCATTTGCTCGTTTTGCTCGTAGTAAGAGATAACTTCAGTTGGATCTTCGTAAGCAGTCGCCATATCTTCGATAAGCGCTTTTACTTTCTCGTCGTCTGCTTTTAGCTCTTCAGTCTTGATTACTTCACCTAGAAGTAGACCTACAACTACGCGACGCTTAGCTTGCTCTTCAAACATTTCACGTGGAAGTTGGTTTGCAGCTTCGATGTTGCCACCGAAACGTTGTGCAGCTTGCTGACGTAGAACGTCGATTTCTTGATCGACTAGAGCCGCTGGAACGTCGATTGCGTTTTCTTTCACTAGGCCTTCAATCGCTTGATCTTTGATACGCGCTTTGATTGCTTGCTTAAGTTCACGTTCCATGTTCTTGCGAACTTCAGCTTTAAGTGCGTCAACACCGCCTTCAGTTACGCCGAACTTAGCAACGAACTCATCGTTCAGTTCAGGTAGTTCACGAGCTTCAACTTTGTTCACTTTGATAGCGAACTTAGCTGCTTTACCTTTTAGGTTTTCAGCGTGGTAATCTTCTGGGAAGTTCACGTCGATTTCGAATTCCATACCTTTAGTTTTGCCAACGATACCGTCTTCAAAACCAGGAATCATACGACCTGCACCCATTTCTAGTGGGAAGTTTTCAGCTTTACCGCCTTCAAACTCTTCACCGTCGATAGAACCAACGAAGTCGATAGAAACGCGCTTACCGTTTTCTGCAGCTTCTTCTACTTCAGCCCAAGTAGCTTGTTGCTTACGTAGTGTTTCTAGCATCTCTTCAACGTCAGAATCTTGAACTTCTGCTGCAGGTTTTTCTACAGTGATGTTTTCTAGACCTTTCAGTTCTACTTCTGGGTACACTTCGAAAGTTGCAGTGAATACTAAGTCTGCACCTTCTTTAACTTCTACTGGTGCGAAAGTTGGAGCGCCAGCTGGGTTGATTTTCTCTTTTACGATTGCTTCGATGAAGTGGCGTTGCATCACTTCACCAAGAATGTCTTGACGTACTGCTTTGCCATACATTTGAGCAACCATCTTCATCGGTACTTTACCTTTACGGAAACCATCGAAACGACGATTTTTCGCGATGTTGCGTAGCTCAGCTGCCACTGCATCTTCGATGTTTGCAGCAGGAACAGTAATATTCAAACGGCGCTCTAGGCCTTCTAGCGTTTCAACAGTAACTTGCATTGTATATAAACCTCAAAACTGGCTCAGTATTCCTGAGCATCATGAGCCAACATCTCTGTTTGGCTTCATCCTTATTTTGTGCTCGGTAGAACACTTAACTGTAAATATTGAGCATCGATACTCTCAGTGAATTTCACCTAAATACCGAACTAATGAGTGACATCTTTTGTCGATTTGCGCCGAATAAAGGTATCTCTGATTAGCCTCAGGACTAAAAAATTAGACGCGATATACTACCGATCTCAGCTTTAGCTGTCGAGCGAATCCCCAGCAAGAAAAAGCCAATGTCCTAAAAAACTCTTTGAGTGCTAAAAAAACCATCAATCAATAGATCACTCGATGGCACAGAAATGGGGACAATATAGGCTTTTTCAAGAGAATCGAGGGATTTTTTTCCTCAAATAATCAAAAAGAGATCTGGCTCTTGTTTTGTCTCCCATATTCGAGATGTTTTTAAACAGATAATTTGAAGTTCCCAGTATCATTAGTGGCGAAGTAAATGAGGAAAAAAAGGTATGACAAGGATGCTGTCTGTGCGCCAACTATCAGTATTGTTTTTGATAATTTATGGTGTCATCGCCGCCATGTCAGCTCATCTCGTTTGGCGCTATAGCTATCAATCTCTGTTGATAGAACAACAATCAGAACTTGAACGCTTCTCAAGCCACATCTCGGCCAAACTCGACAAATACGCGCACATACCTCGCCTGCTTTCTAAAGATAAAGAACTGGTTGACGCACTAAGCCACCCAGAAAATAGTGCACAAATTGACTTAACCAATCGCTATTTGGAACAAGTCAACGAGGTCATTCAAGCGGCTGACACCTATTTGCTGGATGGCATCGGCAATACCATCGCATCCAGCAATTGGAATCTAGACCGTTCCTTTATCGGCCGAAACTTTGCGTGGCGTCCCTATTTCTACGATGCTATTTCCGGCCAGAAAAGCCAGTACTTTGCTCTAGGCTCCACTTCTGGTCAGCGCGGCTACTACTATGCCTATCCCGTTATTTATGCTGCAGAAGTGATTGGCGTTGTGGTGGTGAAAATGGATCTTTCCTCCATCGAGGACAACTGGCAGAACAAAAACAGCTACTTTGTTGCAACTGATGATAACAACATTGTTTTCATGTCCAGTAGATCAGACTGGCTGTTTCACAGCGTTTCCGAACTAAGCGAACAGTCGCGACAAAAAATACAGGAGACCCGCCAGTACCTAGACAGTACGATTCCCTCCTTGGGTTTTTATGGTGATGTGAATCTTTCGGAAACCGAGTGGATAAAGCCTAAGCAAGGTTGGATTAAAGACGACTATATTGTTTCAACTAACAAGCTGGATAATCTCGCGCTCAACATTCACGTCTTATCACCCAAAGTAAACGTGTTCTGGGATACCTTTGGCTTCTTAATAATCCTTACTATGATTTTCGCCATCATCTATCTTGCTTTTCTGCTGTTGCATCACAGACAAATACGCCAGCGCCAGATAGAACGACTACAGGCTGAAGCCAAACAGAAACTTGAGTTTTTGGTGATGGAACGTACTTCAAAACTTCATGTAGAGATTGATGAACGGATAAGAGCGGAACAAGCATTAAGACAGACTCAGGATGAGTTGATACAAGCAGCAAAACTGGCAGTGCTCGGACAGATGTCTGCCAGTATCAGTCATGAGCTGAACAATCCGCTCGCGGCCATTCGCAGCTTTGCCGACAATGGAAGACGGTTCTTAGCGAATGGTAAACCAGAACGCACCGATGAAAATCTTGAGCGTATATCGGCATTAACGGTGCGTATGGCAAAGATAAGTGAGCAGCTTAAATCTTTTGCACGAAAAACAGAAACCGGTGATCAAGTTGAAGCACAACTGCTTCCTCTGATCATCAACGCAAAAGAGCTTATGCAGCCACAGTTTAAATCCCATTACGTAGAGTTTGAGATAAAGGCGCCAGAGTCTCCAATTCGATGCAGCATTAACCCGATCCAACTGGAACAGGTGATCATTAACTTACTGACCAATGCAATACAGGCGGTTGATGAACAAGACATCAAGAAAGTTGTGCTGACGCTAGAACAGCATCAAAACCACGTTTACATTCATGTTGACGATTCAGGTTCTGGCCTCAATTTGAACCAAATCAAAAACCTATTTGAACCCTTCTTCACCACCAAGAAAAATGGTTTAGGGTTAGGATTATCTATCTCGCAACAAATTATGCATGGCATGGGTGGCGATCTTACAGCCCACTCATCACCGCTAGGAGGCGCGAGATTCACTATTACGTTAAACAAGCCCCAACAAAGTTCAGAGCAGTAAATTAAGGAAGTTGTATGTGCGATGTATTTTTTATTGATGACGAAGACGACATTCGAATCGCCATTGAGCAAAGCTTTGAACTGGCAGACATCGATGCGCGTTTTTTCTCTAGTGCTGAAGACGCATTATTAGCCATTAAGCAGGACAAACTGCCTATGGTAGTCGTCACGGATATCTGCTTGCCCGGCTTAAGCGGACAAAATCTGCTTTCATCCGTTCATCATCAGGATAGTGATGTCCCTGTCATTCTCATTACAGGCCATGGTGATATCTCTATGGCAGTACAAGCGATGCATGACGGAGCGTACGATTTTATTGAAAAACCTTTTGCTCCAGAAAGATTGATAGAGACTGTGAATCGCGCGATTGAACGCAGAAAACTAACGCTGGAAAACCAACAGTTAAAACGGAGCCTAAAAGCCAGCCAGACACTTGGCCCTCGGATTATCGGTGAAACCAACAGTATCATCGCATTAAGAGAAACCATTACTCACGTTGCCGACACCAACGCTGACATTCTGCTATTTGGTGAAACAGGCACAGGTAAAGAACTTGTCGCCCGCTCTCTTCACGAACAAAGCTCAAGACGTGAGAAAAACTTCGTTGCTGTTAACTGCGGAGCGGTACCGGAAAACCTTATCGAAAGTGAACTCTACGGACACGAAAAAGGCGCATTTACCGGTGCAGATGCAAAACGCATCGGTAAGTTTGAACATGCCCAAGGTGGTACGCTGTTTCTTGATGAAATTGAATCGATGCCTATGCATGCTCAAATTCGATTACTGCGCGTACTACAAGAACGTGTGATTGAAAGAGTTGGCTCCAATGAACTGATTCCGTTAGATATTCGAGTGATTGCTGCTACCAAAGTGGACCTAAAAAAAGCATCTCAAGAAGGGACTTTCCGTCAGGATCTTTATTACCGACTCAACATTGTCACGCTGGATATTCCGCCGCTTCGCGAGCGTCGCGAAGACATACCAGCCCTATTTCACCACTTCCTGCTTGTAGCAGCAGCACGTTACGGTAAAGCAGCGACCGCTCTGCCTCAAAGTGCATTGCAAGCTCTGCTCAGTCACGACTGGCCGGGTAACGTCAGGGAACTGCGGAACGCTGCGGAACGTTACGTTTTACTGGGCAAACTTTCAGAACTTGGTGAACAGAGCAAAAATGCAAAAGTGCTGACCAGTCTCGCCGATCAGGTTGCTGAGTATGAAAAGTCTCTTATCGAACAAACACTGATAGAGTGCTCCGGCAGTATTAAAGACACCATGGAACTGCTGAAGATCCCAAGGAAAACACTTTACGACAAAATGCAGAAATATCAGATAAATAAAGACACTTACAAAGAGTAAAAACGACTTTTACAAAAGTGCTATAGAGACACAAAAGAAACGCCCAGCAATGCTGGGCGTTTTGTTATGTTTGTTAGAATACCGCCTACTCTATCGGGTAATAATCTCCGGTCCCATTAGTAAGGTTGGTAGCCAAGTCGATACGATTGGCACATAAGTAACGATGATTAGGAACAGGAACATGATCGCTACCCAAGGCATAGCGGCTTTCACCACATGCATCATGGACATCTTGGCGACCCCTGCGGTTACGAAGAGGTTGAGCCCGACAGGCGGTGTTATCATGCCTATCTCCATGTTCACCACCATCATGATACCTAAGTGAATAGGGTCAATTCCTAACTCAATAGCAATCGGGAAAACCAGCGGAGCAACGATGATTAGCAGACCTGATGGTTCCATAAATTGCCCACCGATCAACAACAAGACGTTCACTACGATTAGGAATGTGATTGGTCCTAATCCAGCAGAAAGCATGGATTCAGTAATCATCTGTGGTACGCGTTCTTCTGTCAGAACATGTTTCAAGATCAGCGCGTTAGCGATGATAAATAGCAACATGATCGTCAGTTTACCCGCGTCATAAAGCGTATTTTGCGTATCTTTATGAACAAAAGACTCGAACACTTTGACGACGAAGTGCTTGGTATTATTTTTGTCAGCGAAAGGCCCCATATCGCGATAAATAAAGTTTGCGATAAAGAACGAGTATACAGCTGCAACTGCCGCGGCTTCTGTTGGTGTAAAGATACCACCGTAGATACCACCAAGGATGATCACCACCAGCAACAGACCCCAACTCGCATCTTTTGCTGCTGCCATTGCTTCTTTCCAGCCAACAAAAGGCTGTTTTGGTAAGTTTTTGATACGGGCAGTAATGTAAATCGCAATGATCAACATCAGACCAGCCAATAGTCCCGGAATTACCCCGCCAAGGAACATACGGCCAACAGAAACGTTAGTCGCCGCTGAATAGACAACCATTACGATTGAAGGCGGAATCAGAATCCCCAAGGTGCCCGCATTACAAATTACACCCGCTGCAAACTCTTTGCTGTAACCATTTTTCACCATACCGGCAATAACAATACTACCGATAGCGACAACCGTAGCAGGTGATGATCCAGAAAGTGCCGCAAACATCATACAAGCAACAACCGAAGCCACTGCTAGACCACCACGGAACCAACCTACCATCGCGATAGCAAAGCGAATAATACGTTTCGCCACACCGCCAGTAGACATAAAGCTAGAAGCCAAAATAAAGAATGGGATAGCTAAAAGGGTGTAGTGGCCTTCAAACGCATTGAATAGGGTTTGTGCAACCGAAGCAAGTGAAGCTTCCGAGTGCCACATTAAAAACAGAATACTCGACAGACCAAGCGATACAGCAATTGGAACGCCAATCAACATGAAGCCAATAACGAGTATGAATAACAACAAAATAGCCATGGCTTACTGCTCCTTAGTCTTATTTTTTGTGCCCATAACATCTTCCACGTCAGCCAATTCCGCTTTTAATGCATCAAGGTCTTCTTCGGCTTCATGACCCGCAATCATTCGGTCTAACTTGCCTGTTAGGATCTGATACGCGATTTGTAAGAAGCGGAAAGTGAGCATAGCCATACCTACTGGTAATGCCATGTAAGGGATAAATCTAGGTAACTTCTCATAACGCTCACCTTCATTAAGCCAATCCGCTAGGAATTGCAGCATTTCTGGCATCGGAATATCGTCGGTTTCATACCAAGCGCGTTCAGTCGCAAATGGGTACCAGTAATTCCACGAACCGATCAGCAGTAAAGTAGAGAAAGCGAGACAGCAGCTAATAGCGATCAAAGCGTAAATTTTTCGGCCTGCAGGCGGTGCCATATTGATCAGCACATCAACACCGATGTGGAAGTGTTTCTTCACTCCATAGGAAGCTCCGACGAGCACCATCCATGCAAACATAAATACGGTGAGTTCTAACGCCCAGAGAATGTTGTCGTTAAACATATAGCGCATCACTACGTTGGCAAAAGTGAGTAGCGTCATTGCACCTAAGAAGAAGGCGATCAATGTCTCTTCCGCTTTGTCAGTAAAACGACCGACTTTGGCAAAAAATGACTGTTCCATAAGATACTATGCTCTTGTTGTAATCGTTGTTGTCATGTAATTGGTGTAAAAGCCCCCACCCGTAAAGAGCAGGGGCAAACATCATTACTTCTGATTAGAAGCCAAAGCAGCATCAATTAGATCGCTACCGATATCTTTTTCAAACTTCTTCCAAACAGGTTTCAAAGCATCAACCCATTGTTGGCGTTGCTCTGGTGTTAGCTGACGAACAACACCACCCGCTTCAATGATGTATTGCTTGTTCTGTTCTTCTACTTTGTTCGATTCCGAATTACGAGCAACCGTTACTTCGTTAAGAATGGTTGCTAGCTGATCACGGATGTCTGCTGGTAGACCGTCCCACCATTTCGATGAAGTCACCACTAGGTAATCAAGGATGCCGTGGTTGGTTTCAGTAATACCATCTTGAACTTCGAAGAATTTCTGACCATAAGTGTTTGACCAAGTGTTTTCCTGACCATCGATAACTTTGGTTTGTAGGCCACCGTACACTTCAGCAAATGACATCTTTTGAGGGTTGGCACCCAACTGTTCAAACTGTGCAACTAACACGTCAGACGCCTGAACACGGAACTTAAGACCTTTAGCATCTTCTGGAACAATAATGGGTTTGTTCGCAGAGATTTGCTTCATACCGTTGTGCCAAAATTCTAGACCTTTCACGCCACGACGAGTCATTGCATTCTTTAGCTGTACACCAGATTCTGAGTTTTGGAAGCGGTCTACTGCGTCTACGTCTTCAAAAAGGAAAGGTAAGTCGAAAAGGCGGAACTTTTTGGTAAATTTTTCAAATTTAGACAGAGACGGAGCGGCTAACTGAACGTCGCCGTTCAACAATGCTTCTAACACTTTGTCATCATCGTAAAGCGTTGAGTTAGGGAAAACTTGCATACAAGCTTTGCCATTCATCTCTTCGTTAACACGCTTTTCAAGTAATGACGCGGCAATGCCTTTAGGGTGTTTATCTGTGTTGGTTACATGGCTGAATTTAATCACCATTTCACCTGGGTCACAGTTTGCAGCAGCATTGAAGCTTGTAACAGCTAGGATAGAGGCAGTCAGTAGGGTAAGAGGCTTTAACATTATTATTCTCCTTGGTTTATATCATCAGCTAACTCATCAATGAGCGCTGCATGAACTCTATAGAGCAAAGAGCAAGCCAAGTTGAAACAATTAATTAACATTCATTTAAAAACAATTAGTTACACTTAGTTTCTAAATGTCATATCGATAAGACGGGTAATGAAGAATGTCGAAATGGGTGGAAAATGACACATTAAAAATTAACGTTTGTGTCATTTTCCGCCTATTGAAAGAGAAGCTGCGCAGCTTTATCGCCCCTAGTAACAGCGATAAAGCTACATTGAGGATTTCACCACCTTAACAAGGCGCTGCACCGCCTGCTCTGGTGTTTCATCTGGATCGTTAAAGAAGTTGGTGATCACATCAAACATTGCACTTTGAACATAACTGGTGGTCGACATCCCATGAGCCATACTTGGCACCAAATCGCCTGTTTTCGCCGATGATTTAAACTCTTGCATTGAATCGAGTGCACACTGGTCGAAGTGAGACATATCCATATCGACCCGCACAGGTATGGAACCTTTGTTCAGGTTGAATACTTCCTGAAATTTAGGATTAAGTATCGTGGACGCTAATGCTTTTTGCGCTTCAAAGTTCTCTTCATCGTGAAGTTCAAAGAACGCAAAACTGTCGACGTTATAAGTGAATTTTCCGGCCGTCCCCAGAGCAGGTGCACAGATATAATCTTTACCGGGTATCTTACCAGCCGCAGAAAACTCTCCTTTTGCCCAGTCACCCATGATCTGCATTCCTGCCTCGCCTTTAATCACCATCGAGGTCGCTTCAAGCCAGTTTCTTCCGGGCGCATCATCATCAACATAACTTAGGACTCGTTTAAACTGAGTAAAAGCCTCGACCATTTTGTCACTGCCTAGAATCTCCATATCCAGATCGACAAACGCTTTTATATAGTCTTCTGAACCCAGCACGTCTAAAGCAATAACTTCAAACAGGGTTGCATTCTGCCAAGGCTGACCACCATGAGCCAAAGGAATCACCCCTATCGCTTTAATTTTATCTGCGGTAACAAAGAAATCGTCTAATGTGGTCGGCACACTTGCACCAGCTTTCTTCAGAACCTCAGCATTCGCCCAAAGCCAGTTGATTCGGTGAACATTCACGGGTACTGCGACATACTGCCCGTCATACTTCATCACATTACTGATGATGTTGGGGATAACGTTATCCCAGTGCTCTTTGTCCGAGACTTGGTTCAGGCTGGTTAAAAAGCCGAGTCGAGCCCACTCTTGAATATCGAGCCCTTTGATATTCGCAGCTGAAGGTGGATTACCCGAGACAGCACGAGTCTTGAGAACTCTCATTGCGCTTTCGCCACCGCCGCCTTCCACACCGAAATCAATCCATGAGTATCCTTGTTGCTCCAACATGGTTTTCAATACAGAAATAGCATTGGCTTCACCACCGGCAGTCCACCAGTGAAGCACTTCTACCTCACCTGCAAACGTTGGTGTAGCAGCAGAAAGCAGTGAAGCGGCAAGAAGAGTTTTTGTTATTTTCATTGTTTTTCCTTTTGAGTAAGGAATTTACACTTCGAGTGTCGGTGGGATAAACAGCTTGATACGCAAACCACCACTCAACAGATTCTCTATCACCATGTCGCCACCATGTCCGCGAAGAATACTACGACTGATCCCTAAACCAAGCCCATGCCCTTCATCATCATTGGCAATTCGGAAGTAAGGTTCAAAAACTCTTTCCAGCTTATCTTTGGGGATACCCGGCCCTCGATCTTCAATACAGATGGTGATCCAGTCCTCTGTCTCTTCAATGCTCACCCAAACTTCATAACCGTACTTAACGCCGTTGTTAATCAAATTGGTAAGTGCCCGCTTCATCGCTAACGGTTTTGCGACAATAGGTTCAATGGCTATAGGCTTAAAGTGGACAGTCTGAGTCGTTAGATTATGTCCTTCTGCAATCGACAGAATCAGCTCGTTGAGATCGATAAAGTCGTTGTTTTCGTGCAAATCTGTATCACGAACACACTGCAATGCGCCTTTAACCATCATCTCAAGTTCATCTAGATCGCGGTTAAATTTCTCGCGCTTAATATCATCTTCAAGCAATTCTGCTCTTAGCCTTAGGCGAGTAATCGGTGTTTTTAAATCGTGGGAAATGGCAGAAAAGAGATTCTCCCTGTCCGATACATAGCGGCGAATGCGCTGTTGCATGAGGTTAAATGCGCGGGTAGCGGTAATTAACTCACTTGCACCTTCTTCATTCAAAGGCCGCTGTTCGATACCCATACTCATATCGTTGGCAGCACGGGCTAAGTTTTTTAAAGGTCTAACTTGTCTGCGCATTAACAGGTAAGTAAGCACTAGCAAAATGGATGTCGAAAAGAACAAATAGATAATCTGCTCTTTACCTATGATGGTGTCATCCAAGGTGATGTATGGTGAAGGCAGTAAGGCTGCTATGTATATCCACTCTTTTTCATCCAGTTCAATCTGCACCACCATGACCGGAGGGTTGAGCGGTTCCAAAGTGAGCGTGTGATGAACCCATGACTTGGGTAAGTCATTCATGAAAATACTGTTCTTGAGTAAACGCAATCTTTCAGGACGAGAAAAATCCACCAGCACCTGACCGACATTGTTCAGTTTGTCATTTAAGACCTCTTTCACCGCCTTCACCGATGCCTTTTTCAGGCTTGTTTCTTCTATCGGCTCAACGATTAACCTTTCCTTGTTCAAGGAGACAAAAAAACGTGTACCGCCCATATTTCGGATCTGATCCAAAATAATATGACGATAACGGACAGGAAGAGACTGGAAAAATGTCACTGTAGAGGCAAACATACCCGCCATACTGGCTGATGCCGAATGAATACCTTCCAGTTCTTTGGCCTTTGATTGGCTATACCAGACGGAGGTCGCAATCCCCTGAGCGATCACCACTGCCAGCAGCGTCAACATTAAAGTACGAGCCACTAGCGAGTTGGGCTTAAATCTTTTCCAAAAACGTGGAGCTGACATAAAGATTAATGCTCATATTGAACAGGAATGGCTAACTTATAACCATTGCCACGCATGGTTTTAATGTAGTGAGGAAACTGCTCACTGCTGCCCAAACGCTGTCTTAAACGACTTAATTGAACATCGATACCGCGCTCGTAAGGCAAGGCTTCACGCCCACGAGTTGCCATAGAGATAGTGTCCTTGTCGATCACTTCGTTCGGATTAGTCAAGAACAGCATCAACAATGCGAAGTCACTTCCGGACAGGTCATGCTCTTCCTGAGTATGAGCATGCACAATACGATGAGATGTGGTATCTAAACGCCAATCACCAAACTCGATATGTTTCGGCAATACTTCTTCGCCTTTCTCTTCGTTGGCATTGAAACGTCTTAGCACGGCTTTAATACGAGCTACCAGCTGTCTAGGACTAAATGGCTTCGCAATATAGTCATCCGCACCGATTTCCAGACCGATAATTTGGTCGGTTTCATCCGATACCGCAGTCAACATAATGATAGGAACATTCGAATCACGGCGAATATGTTGGCAAATATCGAAACCGTCATCTCCCGGCAACATCACATCCAGCAAGATAAGATCAGGATACCCTTTGGCATCTAAATAAGCCTGAAGTTCTACACCGTCACCAACTGCGGCGACATTGAAACCAGACTTACTGAGATACTCATCCAGTAGCTCACATATTTCTTTGTCATCATCAACGACGAGGATGCGAGTATCTTCCAGCATGTTTCTTCCATATTCCGTATGTAACAAATAGTGAATAGATTTTATAACCGTAGCGCTTTCTTGATTACGCTTATTTCACTAAAACTTGAATTCATCATGGATAGAGATCACATTATTCAGTCAAATTATTGTAAACGTTCTCATGAAGAGCAGCTAATCTCCAAAGTTTTGCCCCATTCTGGCGGTAACTTGGCGTAGTGTTCATTGTGTGGCTGATCTTCAAATGGCTTTTTCAGTAGTTCGGCTAAGCGCTCTAACTCTGAAAAATCCCCTTCTTCGGCTCTATCTATAGCGACCTGCGCCAAATAGTTCCTTAAAATGTATTTAGGATTTACCTGACGCATTTTCTCACAGCGTTGTGCCGTACTCACTGGTTCACCTTGACGACTTAACTCGCGCTCACAGCGAGTAAGATAAGTATCCAACCACTGAGAGGCTTGCTCGCGATCGAGAAACAGGTCAATCACCTCTTGTGACTTGGCTATATCCAACATAGAGATCTGGCGGAAGAAACGCGTGTAGTCCACCTTGTTGGCAGCCAAAAGCTCAAACATGGTATCGAAAATGCCGCCATCTTCAGGTAAACGCGTTAACAGGCCAAGTTTTTTACGCATCATTTCGCTAAAGTAACCATTGAGCTGAACTTCGTATTGATTCAGCGCCTGTTCGAGATCTTCTCTCTCAATTAACGCCGATAAAGAATGTGCCAGTGCCGATAAATTCCATAACGCAATTCTCGGTTGCTGGTCGAAGGCATAACGCCCCTGATAGTCCGAATGGTTGCAGATAAAATCAGGCTGATAATCATCCAAAAAGCCAAAAGGACCGTAATCAAAAGTCTGCCCAAGAATAGACATATTGTCGGTGTTCATGACCCCATGCGCAAACCCCACCGCTTGCCACTGCGCAATCATTAGTGCTGTTTTATCTACGATTTGATTGAACATCATGGCGTAAGGATTTTCCTGTCCGGCACATTCAGGGAAATACCACTCAATCACTTTATCTGCGAGGAGTTTTTGCTGATCTAACTGATTGGTATAAAAGAAATGCTCGAAATGGCCGAAACGAATATGAGTATCAGCCATACGAATCAACAACGCACCGTACTCTTGTTTTTCACGATAAACTGGTGTGTCACTGGTCATTAAACCGAGCGCTCTGGTAGTTGCGATTCCCAGCCCAGCCATCGCTTCACTGCACAGATATTCGCGCACCGATGAACGTAATACCGCACGCCCATCACCCATTCGCGAATAAGGTGTTAAACCCGCACCTTTAACATGAATATCAGCCACTTGACCACTTTTCGATGCCACTTCTGCCAATAACAATCCACGTCCATCACCCAAATCAGGGTTGTAAACGCCAAATTGGTGACCAGCATACTTCATCGCCAGCGGAGCAAACTGCTCTGGCACTTCCTGCCCTGAAAAAGCCTGTAAGAGTTCGTTATTCGGTTTGTCAGGAAAACCATAGTGCTTGGCTAGATCGCTGTTCCAAGTCACCCATCGGGTATTACTCAAAGGCTGAGGCTCAATAAGTGTGTAAAAAGCTTTAGGTAACTCGCTAAAACGAGTTGTCAATGTGACGGTATCCCAGAATGACATAACATTTCTCACAAGCATCGATTGCGCTGATTTATTTGTTCGAACGTTAGCAAATACCCGAGTTAAATACTAGGTTATATAAAACAGAGATAAAAAAGCCCCAACTTGATTTGGGGCTCATAGTGTCACTTGCTGAATAACGGTTAAATCAGAGCGAATACGCCTACTACCGCAACTAAGGAAAACACTAGCGTGCGACCAATAACGCCTAAAAGAGTTGGTTGAATCATTTCTACATGCATAATGCTCTCCTCGATAAATATGACAATGTAATGACAATATGATGAAAATTTCGCTAATGAGCAATAACTAGACAGATTAAATTTTTGTTACAACGTAAGTTACTCACTGAATGAAATTCAAAATGTACCTACATAGAAATGATAAACATAGAACTGATAAACCTTGCCTATCGGCAAACCCTTTACCGCATTATCCCTTGTATTGAAGCATTAAATTGTCCAGTATGAAAAAAGGACAGCAATAGAAGGATAAGGATGAATGAGAAATCCAACACCGCGCCTAACATTGCGCGTGATTGAAAAAAGCGACTATCCAGAATTAGCAGAGCTAATGGATTTAGTTTTTCATGACGTGGGCGGAGCCTGGCCACGCATGACAATTATGGATTTGATTCACCAGTTTCCTGATGGACAAATTTGTATCGAAGACGACGGCAAAATCATTGGCGCAGCTCTCACTATCAAAGTCGATTACAACCGCTTCTCTCTTCCCCATGTGTACACAGATATCATCAATGAAAACAATGTAATTCAACATAAAGCGAACGGTGACGCACTGTATGGGTTAGATGTGTTTGTGCACCCCGATTATCGTGGTTTGCGCTTAGGACGACGCTTATATGCGGCTCGTAAAGAGCTCTGTCGCAGCACCAATTTGAAAGCGATCCTCGCTGGCGGAAGAATTCCCGGATACGGCGCTTACGCCAATACTATGCCAGTGACCGAGTACATTGAAAAAATCAAACGCCGCGAAATCCACGACCCGATACTCTCCTTCCAACTTTCCAACGACTTTGACGTAAAACGTATCATGCGTCATTACCTACCAGAAGATGACAGTTCGCGTGGTTACGCCACTTTGTTGGAATGGGATAACTTCTTTTATGAAGACGATATTATCTCCATTCACGACATTGAAAAAACGTTGGTCAGAATCGGTATCGTACAATGGCAGATGCGGGCCGTGACCAGCGCGGAAGACTTGATGGATCAGGCTGAATTCTTTGTCGATTCACTCTCCAATTACAAAGCTGATTTCGCCCTCTTCCCTGAATTTTTCAACGCCCCATTAATGGGACTTAAAAACGATCAAAATACGGTAGAGGCGATTCGTTTTCTTGCGTCATTCAGTGAAGAAATTAAACTGCGTTTTTCTGAGTTGGCCGTTACTTACAACATCAACATCATTGCGGGCAGTATGCCTGTGTTGGAAGATGGCATTCTCTACAACGTGGCATATTTGCTTCATCGCGACGGAACCATTGATGAACAGAGTAAAATCCACATCACTCCGCATGAAAAGCGAGATTGGGTTATCGACGGTGGTGACAAAGTGCAGGTGTTTGAAACCGACGCAGGACGTGTTGGCATTCTGATTTGTTACGACAGCGAGTTTCCTGAACTGGGCAGAATGATGGCAGAACAAGATGTGCAAATTATCTTTGTTCCCTTCTGGACTGATACCAAAAACGGCTATCAACGGGTTCGTCTGTGCTCACAAGCTAGGGCAATAGAGAATGAGTGCTACGTGGCCATTGGAGGAAGTGTCGGTAACTTACCACGCGTGGATAACGTCGATATTCAATACGCACAATCTGCAGTATTTTCTCCATCTGACGTCTATTTCCCTCACGATGCGACAATCACGGAAGCCAGCCCCAATACCGAGATGATCATCTTTGCTGATGTCGATTTAGATAAGCTTAAGCAGCTGAATACCGAAGGTTCGGTTACTAATCTTCGCCATCGCAGAATGGATCTCTACGGCGGATTCACACAACCCAAGTCCTAGTCAGTGAATACTGCTCATTAGAACTTCGAAGCGCACAGTAACTACTGTGCGTTTTTTTGCTGTGCGTTTTTGTTTGAATCTCAATTTAAGCCTAATTTTTCTGCGAACCACATCAAACAAATATTGATCGTCATACGCTCTACGCTTATTGTTGTTCTCCTACTTTCAAGATATGGATATCTCTATGAATACCGCGTTGTTAGGAATGTTTATTCCTACTTTTTTCTTCGTTTCTATCACCCCGGGTATGTGTATGACACTTGCACTCACTTTGGGTATGACCATCGGTTACAAGCGTACGCTTTGGATGATGGCAGGAGAATTGGTAGGGGTAGCTGTTGTCGCGGTTTCAGCGGTTGTGGGTATTGCAGCGGTCATGCTTACCTACCCTTGGCTATTCACCGTCTTCAAATCTATCGGTGCTTGCTATCTTTTTTACCTCGGCGTGCAAATGTGGCTTTCAAGAGGCAAACTTGCATTAAATGTTGATAGTGAAGAATCATACAAAGGCAGCAACTGGGAACTAACCGCTCAAGGTTTTATTACCGCTATTGCTAACCCTAAGGGGTGGGCTTTTATGATCTCTTTGTTACCACCATTTATCGACCAATCCATCAGTCTGACGCCGCAACTCATTTTTCTGGTATCCATTATTCTTGTGTCCGAGTTTGTGTGTATGACGCTATACGCAACTGGCGGTAAAGGCCTGAAACGCGCACTTGGAAAAACTCAAAACGTGAAGCTAATGAACCGTATTTCGGGAACGTTGATGATGGGTGTCGGTATATGGCTATTTTTGAGTTAGATCGTTTAAATACGGGAGTCAGAAAACTTTCTGAATCGCGAGCGGTGATCGTGTTTTTCTTCCTGCTGCCACCGCTTTTCTGGGCGGGCAATTTTATTGTCGGTCGTGCGGTTCGCGATGAAATTCCGCCAGTAACCCTTTCATTCAGCCGTTGGGTTCTGGCAAGCATCTTATTGCTGCCTTTTTCTTATAAATTCATTCTTAAAGAATGGAAGCTCTACATCGAGCAGTGGCGTTTAACACTAGTCACTTCAATTACAGGCTTTGCCGCGTTTAACTCTTTTATCTATCTTGGTTTGCAATCGACACCAGCAACCAATGGCACCTTATTGAACGCCTTTATTCCTATTCTGATAAGCATCTTTGGCGCTCTTTTTTTTGGCCTCGCGATAACTTGGCGACTGTGTCTAGGGATTACTCTTTCCCTATGCGGCATACTGACGATCGTCAGTGCTGGCGACTGGAACAACCTTCTCGCACTCAACATCAACCATGGTGACTTTATTATCTTCTTAGCTATGGTTTGTTGGGCGATATACACCATCGGTCTTAAACAATTACCTCCGACCATCAATCGACTCGGTTTGATGTCAGTGCAAATGATATTGGCGATACTGGCTCTGCTGCCGTTTTATCTATGGGAAGTGTTTTCAGGCCAATATCCGATTTGGAATGCCCACTCCATTATGAGTTTGCTTTATATCGGCATTTTCCCTTCTATAGGTGCTTTCTTGCTTTACATGCAATGCGTGAAACTGCTTGGCCCAGCAAAAGCCAGCCTTTCCGTTCACTTGATTCCAGTGTTTGGCGCTATGCTCTCTGCCCTATTTCTTGGTGAATATGTGCAGCTGTACCATCTTTGGGGAATGATGTTGATCTTTTTAGGCATCACTCTTAGCTGAATAATGACAAAGAGAAATGATGATGAAGAGATAAGAAATGGAGCGCAGAAATGAAAAAGGCTCCAGCAATGTTTAGTTGCTAGAGCCTAGAATAATGGCACGCCCTACAGGATTCGAACCTGTGACCACCTGCTTAGAAGGCAGGTGCTCTATCCAGCTGAGCTAAGGGCGCGCTACAGGGAAAGGATTATACGAGTTAAAGATGGTAAATCAACGGCTTTATCTTAGTTTCTGATTTAAATGCCTAAAAATTTACCACTCGACGGACAAGCGCCGAAAAACACAACAAAGCAAACGTTTGCTTATAGATGTTCATCAAAATTTCTGCGACAATGCGCGCAAAAATTTTCGCTCTAAATGTGAAGGAAAGTCATGACTGCTCAAAATATTGATGGAACACTTATTTCTAAAACCGTGCGTTCTGAAGTTGCAGCACGAGTAAAAGCTAGAACAGAAGCTGGATTACGTGCTCCGGGACTAGCAGTAGTGCTTGTGGGTGAAGACCCTGCATCACAAGTTTATGTTGGCAGTAAGCGACGCGCTTGTGAGGAAGTGGGCTTTGTTTCTAAGTCTTACGACTTACCTGCAACGGCTTCAGAAACAGAATTATTGGATTTGGTTGACGAGCTTAACCAAGACCCAGAGATCGATGGCATTCTTGTTCAACTTCCTCTGCCCGCTGGCATCGATTCAACCCACGTACTAGAGCGTATTCACCCAGAAAAAGACGTGGATGGTTTCCACCCATACAACGTTGGACGTTTGGCTCAACGCATTCCAAAACTGCGTTCATGTACACCAAAGGGTATCATCACCCTTTTAGACCGTTACAACATCCCTATGCGCGGTAAACATGCCGTTGTTGTTGGCGCATCAAACATCGTTGGCCGCCCAATGACACTGGAGCTGTTACTTGCAGGTTGTACAACAACGACCTGTCACCGATTCACCAAAGATCTTGAAGGTCATGTTCGCCAAGCGGATATCTTAGTTGTCGCGGTAGGTAAACCAAACTTCATTCCGGGCGCTTGGATCAAAGAAGGTGCAGTAGTGGTCGATGTCGGTATCAACCGTCTAGAGAGTGGCAAACTGGTAGGCGACGTTGAGTACGACGTGGCACGCAGCAATGCAAGCTTCATTACACCAGTACCGGGTGGCGTAGGCCCAATGACGGTAGCAAGTTTGATTGAGAATACTATGATTGCGTGTGAACAATTCCACACCAAGAAATAAGTGATCACGTTGAACTAAAAAGGGCTCTAAGAGCCCTTTTCTATTTTCAATGTATGTCATCGATTAAGACTAGTAGACGATTCTATCCGCCAAATGACTTACCGCTAACGCAAAGTAGTATGAGCGGTTCCATTTCATCAGCACATTGTAGTTGTTGTAAACCAGATACGTACGACCGTCTTCGTCATCAGGCATAATCAGCCACGCTTTAATATCATCGCTGAGGGCTGGAAGCGGCTTGCCATCATAACGAGTAATACCCAGCTCGTTCCACTCACGTAAGTATTTGCCTTTCTCTGGCTGACGGCCTTCGAGGTTTTTATCTAAACCATGAGGCACTTTGACTTGGCGACCCCAAGTGTATTTGTCATCCCAGCCTGACTGGCTTAGATAATTCGCCGTTGAAGCAAACACATCTGACTTACTGCCCCAAATATCTTTCTTACCATCACTGTTGCCATCGGCAGCAAAGGATAAGAATGAACTTGGCATAAACTGGCATTGCCCCATCGCGCCAGCCCAAGAGCCTTTCATAGCATCAGGTTTAATGTGACCTTGCTGAAGAATTTGCAGCGCTGCCATGGTCTCTTTTCGGAAGAACTCTTCGCGTCGCCCTTCGTAGGCCATAGTTGATAAAGCATCAATAACGCTAAAGCGCCCCATATTGGCACCGAAATTACTTTCCACACCCCACAAGGCAACAATGAAACGAGGCTGAACTCCGTATTGTTCACCAATGCGGCTCAACTCTTTGTAATGTTTTTCATACAAGGCTCGAGCTTGTTTTACTTTCCAAT
Organism: Vibrio sp. C8; assembly: GCF_054051265.1. Taxonomy (NCBI): domain Bacteria; kingdom Pseudomonadati; phylum Pseudomonadota; class Gammaproteobacteria; order Vibrionales; family Vibrionaceae; genus Vibrio; species Vibrio sp. C8. Next base: position 26,207 of record NZ_JBPAOE010000006.1, on the reverse strand, counting down.
CCGGCACAGCACTTGGAATATATTCATCCAGCGTTTTCTTTTTCTCTGGCTGATTACGGTCAGCAACAACTGCACGAGGCTTGTATTCTACGTTGGTAAAAGCAGACTGAAGAATCTGCTCTGAAATACCTTCTTCGCGGGCTTGTTGTTTCAGTCCTTCAACATACTGTTCGAAACTCAATTCGTTCGACAATACGGGTGCAGAAAGACTTAACCCCAAAACCACTGATAATAATTTTCTCAACCTAGCCTCCTTGAGTATTCTCACTCAGGATTGTTCTGAGCTTTTCTTTCTTTATGTTGTTCTAATAGATTCACTGGTGGTGGCGGCAATTGCAAGAAGAAACCTTGTTCATCCAGCGACGCTTTGACTTTTTCCACATTTACCTGAGCTAATTGGCGTGATTCCAGATTAACCAACATAACAAATATCGGTTTGCCGAATGTTTGCATCAGCGCTTCTGGGATCTGTGAGAAATCATCTCTTTTTGGAATATAGAGATAGGTGCCTTCTTTCTTAGGACTTTTGTAGATAGAACAAAGCATGATGAGCCTTTTATTGTAAATAACACGTACTAATGACGAGTTTTGTCTAGAAATGGTCAAGATTCGACAAAAATGCGACCAAATCACTTAATTAACCGCAAGATAACTTGCTGAGCATGGGCGCTGAATATAACATGACAACCCTAGTCTCAGGCAACGCCTAGCCAAGAGTTTATGAGGTCAACGTTTCAATGTCTAATACACCTGACCTAAAAGGTAGTAGTTTTACTTTGTCAGTTTTACACCTTTCTGACAATCACATCACCAACACTATAGATTTTCTCAAACAAAAAATCGCGCAAGCGCCTGCATTTTTTGCAAATGCTCCCGTCGTTATCAATATTGCTAAAGTCGACGGAGACATCGATTTTGCGCAGCTGAAAAACGGTATCAGCGAGGCAAACTTAATTCCCGTTGGTATTTCCGGCTGCAAAGATAAACGCAGCCAAACGCTTGCTTCTGAAGCGGGTTTTGCCGTGATGACGGCCAGTAACAGCCCAACTAATGCGCCAGCGAAAATGGCTCCAACCAAAGTGGTACGCACCCCTATTCGCTCTGGTCAGCAAGTGTATGCCAAAGATGGTGACTTAGTGATTCTTAACCACGTCAGCGCGGGTGCTGAAGTCATAGCCGATGGTTCAATTCATATTCACGGCACACTGCGTGGACGCGCTATCGCAGGAGCGAGCGGTCAAAAAGAAGCACGTATTATTTGTCACGATTTACAAGCTGAGCTAGTCTCCATTGCTGGGAATTATTGGCTTAGCGATCAGATAGAAAGTGAATTTTGGCAGAAGAAAGTCATGCTGAGCATGAACGACGACTCACTGCTATTCGAATCTCTCGCAATTTAAGTTTTAAAGGAAATTATAAAAATGGCACGCATTATTGTCGTAACGTCGGGTAAAGGCGGTGTAGGCAAAACCACATCTAGCGCAGCGATTGCGTCAGGCTTAGCTTTAAAAGGTAAAAAAACAGCGGTTATCGATTTTGATATCGGTTTGCGTAATCTTGATTTGATTATGGGTTGTGAACGTCGCGTTGTTTATGACTTCGTCAACGTCATCAATGGTGAAGCTACACTGAACCAAGCGCTGATCAAAGACAAACGCAACGAGAACCTGTTCATTCTTCCTGCTTCTCAAACTCGCGATAAAGATGCGTTAACCAGAGATGGAGTGCAGCGTGTATTCGATGAGTTAAAAGCAATGGGCTTTGACTTCATCATCTGTGATTCGCCGGCAGGTATTGAGCAAGGTGCTTTGATGGCGCTTTACTATGCAGATGAAGCGATTGTAACAACTAACCCAGAAGTCTCTTCTGTTCGCGACTCAGACCGTATTCTTGGTATTCTTGACTCGAAATCACTACGTGCAGAACAAGGTCTGGAGCCTATTAAGCAGCACCTGCTTTTGACGCGTTACAACCCAACACGTGTTAATCAAGGTGAAATGCTTAGCGTACAAGACGTTGAAGAAATTCTGCATGTGCCTCTATTGGGTGTTATTCCTGAGAGCCAAGCAGTGCTAAACGCATCAAACAAAGGTGTTCCAGTTATTTTCGATGAGCAGTCTGATGCAGGTCAGGCATACGATGACACAGTATCTCGTCTGCTTGGCGAAGAAATCGAATTCCGTTTCCTAACCGAGCCGAAAAAAGGCATCTTTAAACGACTTTTTGGGGGCTAAACAGCGACTATGTCTTTACTTGAATTTTTCAAACCACAGAAAAAAACATCCGCAAGTTTAGCGAAGGAACGTTTACAGATCATTGTGGCAGAACGTCGTAGTCAGAATGATCCTGCGCCAACCTATTTACCACAACTGAAAGAAGACATTCTTCAAGTGATAGCAAAATACGTGGCAATTGACCCGTCAATGGTCGAACTTTCTTTCGAACATAAAGATGATGATATTTCAGTGCTAGAGCTGAACGTCAAACTTCCAGATGACGAAAAATAATTCGCAATGAGTATAAAAAAACAGCCGACATTTCACTGTCGGCTGTTTCATTTCTATTCGCATAAGCACAACGCTTAATTCACCAGCTTATCTAAACGCTCGCCAAGAATAGGCAGACGCCATCCACTCATCACATCAGGAAGATGCTCAGGATCACGCTCGTTATTCCAAACCCAACTTAATAGTTGATTCAGCTGTTTTTTCGATGCCAAGAATTCCGTCGCAAGCCCTGTTGATTGAGACACCGCCTTCACTTCATCTTTCAGCTTCTTAAACAGTTGCTTATAACCAGGATAATCCATCAAAGGAACGATTTTCTCTGGATAGTAATCTTCCGGTGTTTGCATTGCATCTTTCACGATTTGAATCAGTTTAGTGCTGTGACGACGAACAGCGTGTGGATCTACCCCCTCTTCGATCATCCGTTTAGAACTGCGCAGTGCCAGACGAGCAATAGTCAGCAGCTCATTTTCACGCACCACAAAATTCAACGCTAAATCGCGTTTCACTGCTTCCTGATAACGCCACGTTGCTAGCGGTTTTAAAATAGCCAGCTCTTTAGGGCTAAGCTGCCATGCGCCTTTGATCTCTAAATACACATTCTCAGGATTGACTGACTTAATACGTTTTTCTACCAGTAATTCTGATTCCTGCTGCGCTGCATCCCACCAGCCGACTTGAGTCACTTTCTCTAACAGTTGCTCATACATTGGCTGTAAATAGAAAACATCCGCTGCAGCGTAATCAAGCTGCTTTTGTGATAAAGGACGAGCCAGCCAGTCAGTGCGAGATTCACTTTTATCTAGCTCAACATCCAGAAGATCCTTCACCAAAGAAGCAAAGCCTGTTGAAAGGCCGTAACCGAGAAAAGCTGCCATCACTTGGGTATCGACCATCGGAAATGGCACACAACCGAAGGCATTCTGGAATACTTCCAAATCTTCACCACAGGCATGGAGTACTTTCAGAACCGAAGTATCTTTGAGTAATTCGGTAAATGGCGACATATCGTCCATTGTAAGCGGATCAATCAAGGATAGATTTTCTCCGTCAAACAGTTGGATAAGTCCTAACTGCGGGAAAAAAGTACGGGTACGAACAAATTCGGTATCGAGCATAACGACATCGGCGTCTCGTGCTAGTAAGCACACGCGCTCTAGTTCGTTAAACTGGGTAATAATCTGATAATTCACAAATGGCTCACTATGAGTTTCCCTTTTCGGCATCAGCATGATTTCCACAGGAACAAAAATGCCGACGGTTTAGGTCGGCATTGTAACATCATTAAATATAAGGTTACGCACTTTTAGCTAAGGCTGCTTCGTTCTCTTCACGCAATACGCGACGCAGAATCTTACCAACGTTCGTTTTTGGTAGTTCGTCTCTGAACTCCACTAACTTAGGTACTTTATAGCCAGTTAAGTATTCACGACAGTGCTCAATGACATCTTCTTTGGTCAAACTTGGGTCGCGTTTAACCACGAAAATTTTCACCACTTCACCAGAAATCTCATGAGCCTGACCAATCGCGGCCACTTCCAGAACTTTTCCATGCAGCGCAACCACATCTTCAATTTCATTTGGATAAACGTTAAAGCCTGAAACCAGAATCATATCTTTCTTCCGGTCAACAATATGCAGTAAGTAATTTTCGTCAAATCTTACGATGTCACCCGTTGATAGCCAACCATCTTCATCCAACACTTCTTTGGTCGCTTCAGGGCGCTGCCAGTAACCTTGCATGACCTGCGGACCACGTACTTGCAGCTCACCGACTTGATCATTCGGCAATACCTTACCTTCATCATCAACGATACGAACTTCCGTTGACGGTACAGGTAAGCCAATCGCACCAGTATATTCAGTGAGGTTATGAGGATTGCCAGTAACCAATGGAGCACATTCGGTCAAACCGTATCCTTCGAGCAAATGGATACCAGTGATCTTTTTCCACTTTTCAGCAACAGCACGCTGTACAGCCATACCGCCACCAACAGACAATTTCAGGTTGCTGAAATCAAGCTCATGGAAATCTTCATTGTTTACCAGGGCGTTAAACAAGGTGTTTACCCCTGTAATGGCGGTCGCAGATGTTTTCTGTAACTCTTTCACAAAACCCGGAATGTCTCTCGGGTTGGTGATCAGCAGGTTGTTGCCACCCATTTCAATAAATAGCAAACAGTTCACGGTTAATGCGAATACGTGGTAAAGCGGCAGCGCTGTAACCACTAACTCACGTCCTTCACGTAATACCGCACCGTAGGCACCTTTTGCCTGCAATACGTTAGCAATCATGTTTCTGTGCGTCAGTACTGCACCTTTCGCTACACCCGTAGTACCACCGGTATATTGAAGGAAAGCAATATCATCACCAGCCATAAAAGGTTTCACATACTGTTGACGGCGACCTTTATGCAGAGCCTTACGCATAGAAATCGCACCAGGAAGATGATACTTCGGCACCATTCCTTTTACGTACTTCACCACGAAATCAACCACAGTGCCTTTTGCACGTGGTAGCATCTGACCAAGGCTGGTCAGAACGACATGTTTAACCTGTGTATTCGCAACGATTTTTTCTAGCGTGCTGGCAAAGTTGGAAACAATAACTATCGCTCGCGCATCTGCATCATTTAGCTGATGTTCTAACTCTCGAGGAGTGTAAAGAGGGTTCACGTTAACTGCGATAAGACCGGCTCGCAAAATACCGAACAACGCAACCGGATATTGCAAAAGGTTTGGCATCATTAGCGCTACACGATCGCCTTTCTTTAATTTCAAATCGTTTTGTAGATACGCAGCAAATGCTCGGCTACGCTCTTCCAATTTGCGATAAGTCATCACCGTGCCCATGTTAATGAAAGCAGGTTGATCAGCAAATCGATTAACCGATTGTTCGAACATTTCCACCAATGATGGATATTGATCTGGATTTATGGTCTCTGGTACTTCACTTGGGTAACGTGAAAGCCAAGGTTTATCCACAGTAATACTCCTCGTTATTGGCTGGCAATTTTTCGTCAATGACCTTCTTGTAGAGGATTGACTTTATGTCGTGCCATTATTTTTATGGCGCTTATTACAGCACAGCCTCGATGCTTGAGCACGAAAAGGCTCAAACACTTGTTTAAATTTTGTTAACTACGCCAAAAATTAGTTCTGCAACCTGCTCTGGTTGTTCTAAATGGCAATGATGACCACCAGAAACAGTGAACGTCTCAAGACAACTTTGCTCCGAAATGTTGCGATGTTGCTTTAAATTTTGAAAGCCATGCTCACCGAGGATTAATCGATGAGGGCATTGAATCGCATTGACAATTTCGGCCGCATGTTGCGGTGACATCCGATATAAAGATTCACTTTTTAACTTAACGTCGTGGCGCCAGTGCCATTTGTCATAGACCTGTTTGATACCCCGTTCGACAATAGGAGCGATCAACTCAGGAGCAATCTGGTTGGCCATCGAGCGACGCGCTATTGCTTGTGATATATCGTCATAGCCACGTTGCGGCTTTTTGCGTAAGCGTTGGCGACTCATGACACCCTGACGTATTCTTTCAACGCTTTCGGAAGCAGATTCAGCCAAAGGTGCGTAGCCTTCAATCTGAATTAATCCATCCACGTGCTCAGGAAAGGCGGCACTATAGCAACTTGCAACCAAAGCACCAAGAGAATGACCTACGATCACTAACCTGTTTGCTGAGAAATTAAGCGATAACTGACAAAAATCATCGATATAGTCGTGAAAAGGATAAAAATTGCTGCCATTTTTATGCTCAGACAACCCATGCCCCGGTAAATCGATTGCGCAAAGGTGTAACAGAGGCTCAAGAGCCGTCAGCCTTTGCATTACTGAGAAAAAGCTCGCTGCGTTATCTAGCCAGCCATGAATAAAAACGACCGAAACTTCGGCCGCTTTTGCATCTCCAAATTCCACTGCGGCTATCTTGCCGCTATGGATTGAGTATTGAGTCTGTTTGAACATCATTTCACTTCTTGTATTACTCTGCCTTCACGATACATGTCACCTCTATCACGGCAGAAATAACTTAAACAGTGGTGAGATAAATAAGGCCCGCTGTCTTGCATGATGATGCGTTCTTCAACACGCCACAAGTGATAACCCTTAACTGTCATCACTGGGTATTGATGTTCGAAATCACCCACTTTACCTGTTTCAGGTTTAGCCGTATTGCCGAGTAGCGTCACCAATCTACCTTCTGAGAAAGTGACTGGATCTAAGAACTCATTCACGTAACCGACGAAACGTCCCTGTGGTTCAACCTTCACGCTTGGCCTGCCGACACTATCAATCGGTACATTAACCACTTCAATACGGGTCTTGTCTTTGAGGTTGGTAATATTGGCGATAACACCGCCTAATCGGACTTCACTACCTTGCGCAGTGCCGGATTCCACCCATGTTTTGTAATCAGAAATAACCGTTTCTTCTGAAGAAGCGTTCAGTTCGGTTGGTAATGAGGTACAGGCAGAAATAACAAAGACGGCAGACAAGGCGAATAAGTGGCGTAAAGTGAATGGTTTCATGATGGCCTCTCAGGCTAGGCTTTAAGATGCAAATGGTTCAAATATAAATATCGACCCCTAACAACTGGGCTAGTTCCTCTCTTTTAGCACGATTCATCACATCCATATAAGCTTCCATGGCTTTTCTGGAGCGTCCTTCCGGTAAATCGTACTCAACTTGAGCTCGATGGATTTCAGATTCATCAACGGGACGAATAGAGTGCGAGACGGCTTCAGCTACTTTCGTCGCTCTGGTCGCAACTTCACTACCCTTTTTGACCCCGTTGTTTTTCTTTGCCTTGGATGTTCGGTTGGTATTCGAGACATTGCCGGGCAATCCATTAATTGAAACCATAAAGCTCCTACAGTAAGTGGGGTAAGGTTCAGATCCTTACCCTTGCAAGTGACTTGTCCTCAACTCAACGCTTATCCGCGACCTTACGCTTACTCACGTCCCGGTAGCTTTTTCCATGCCACTGTGTCACGCAAATACACTGGGCTAGAGTCTTCTACTGCTGTTGTATTGCCTTTTGCCCATTCAAACTGAGCAAGATAAACAATGTCTTGCGAATCTGGGTAAAGTATTTCACTTTCGGTCAAATTCAGTGGTAGCGTCGCCAAATCATCAGCGTATGTTTGCCAACCAGTTCCTACTTTCGCCCAAGTATTGTCATCGTTCTGAACGTGTTGAGCCGTTTCGATTTGTTGAACAAGCACAGCCGGTGGAATCACGCATTCCGCATCGACTTCATTCCAACTGCCATCTTCTTGACGCTCAAAACGGCCCCAATATACTTCACTCATTCGCGCGTCAATCGCGCTCGCTACGTGTGTCACACCACGTTGACGGTACGCACCTTGCGCCATTGTCGCCAATGTAGATACGCCAATCATGGGTAAATCAGCACCGAATGCTAAACCCTGTGCAATTCCGATACCAATTCGAACGCCAGTAAAGCTACCCGGACCACGCCCGAAAGCTAGCGCATCTAAATCGCTAAGCGCTAAGCCCGCTTCTTTTAGAACCTCATCCACCATTGGCAGAATTTTTTTTGTATGGTCGCGAGGTGCAAACTCACTGCGGGAATAAACTTTATCACCAACCATTAAGGCGACTGAACACTGCTCTGTCGCTGTGTCTAAGGCAAGAATTTTTGCGCTCATGAATATCTCTAAATTGTTTCTGTTTCTGATAATTGTGCAAGAAAGCTTTTGACCACATCCAAATCACGCGTACGCGGGATAGGAGGCAAACTGGCAAGGAATATTCCGCCATAGTCTCGGGTCACTAATCGATTGTCACAAATGATCAGTGCACCTTTATCTTTCTTGTCTCGAATAAGTCGTCCAACACCCTGCTTCAAGGTAATCACCGCTTCTGGCAACTGGACCTGAGCAAACGGCTCTCCACCTCGCAAACGGCAATCTTCAATACGCGCTTTTAACAGCGGGTCATCTGGAGCGGTAAACGGAAGTTTGTCGATGATAACACAGCTTAATGTGTCACCTCTAACATCAATCCCTTCCCAAAATGCACCTGTAGCCACCAGCAAGGCGTTGCCTAACTCCATAAACTCAGCCAGCGTTTTCTGCTTGCTGGTTTCACCCTGCATTAATACCGGTAAGGTCAGCGTTTCTCTGAATTTCTCGCCCAGTTCTCGCATCATGCTGTGTGAAGTACATAAAAAGAAACAGCGCCCTTGGTTTTGTTCAATGACCGGAGAAAGCATGCGGACCAATTTGTCGGCAAGCCCCGGACTGTTTGGCTCTGGCAGATACCTTGGAACACACAACTTTGCCTGATTCTGATAATCAAAAGGACTCGGCAACGAGAATTGTTCGCCGGGCTGTAACCCTAAACGATGAGTAAAGTGACCGAAGTCGTCATTCACTGCCAACGTAGCTGAGGTAAATATCCAAGCCCCTTGCTTCATTTCGATCTGTTCGTGGAACTTGTCAGCAACGGAAAGCGGCGTAATATGCAAACTAAAATGACGAGGTGTGGTATCAAACCAATACGAGTAACCCGTGATGGAAACATCACACACTCTTTCAATTCGGCCTTTAATCAGGTTGGCGCGTTCAAAGGCGGCATCCAGTAACTGGCTGCGCCCTAAAGCGATTTTGAGTACGTCTATCGCAAAGTTGAGGCTGTCTTTAACACGTTCAATTTCACGAGCAATAGAAGGCGAAGCCATCGCTTCTCTCCAGTTGCCTCTGTGCCCCGAATCGCCAAGTGCAATGCGTAAATCAGCCGCAGACTGAACCAGTTTATCGCCTACTTTTTGCAGTTGGCGCATATCCTTGGCTTCAGTGCGATAAGCAATTTCAATGTCTTTAGCCAGATCTTGGATTTGTCTGCTCGATACCGACTGACCAAAATATTGACTGGCAATATCAGGCAACTGATGAGCCTCGTCGAAGATAAACACTTCTGCTTCTGGAATCAGTTCGCCAAACCCAGTCTCTTTAATTGCTAGATCGGCTAAGAACAGGTGATGGTTGACCACTACGATATCGGCATCCATCGCTTTGCGTCTTGCTTTATTGACGAAGCAATCGGTATAGCTCGGACACTCTTTACCCAAACAGTTGTCATTGGTGGAAGTAATGGTTGGAATGATCATGCTGTCTTCAGGCAGTGCATCGCACTCGCCTAAATCGCCGCTTTTGGTCTCTGAGGACCATGACCTCACCTTCACCAGCTGTGTGAGCAGCTGCGGGTCAGCAGCATCATTGGTGTGGCTTTCAACCATTTGCCTGCTCAGGCGGTCTAAACACAAATAGTTAGCGCGGCCTTTGAGTAATGCGACATTACCGTGAAAGCCCAGAGCATCAACCATTAAGGGAAGATCACGGTGAAATAGCTGCTCTTGCAGGTTTTTAGAACCCGTACTGATGATGGTTTTCTTACCGCTTAATAGCGCAGGCACGAGATAAGCGAAGGTTTTGCCGGTCCCGGTTCCAGCTTCCACGACCAACTGCGATTCGCCCGCAATTGCTTTTGCAACTGCCTGAGCCATATCGATTTGAGCTTGTCGAGGCTGGAAGCCCGGAATGGCTTTGCCTAATGCGCCTTGTTGAGAAAAGGTTTTTTGGATCATCCACGCCTAAAAAATAGTGAGTTTGGCGCGATTATGGCAGGTTTTTAGGTCGGGAGCGAATGCCGTTAAACCCCGAACGTTAAGAAAGAGTTGGTATGTAATTACATTCAAAACAGATTATGTCAGGTACGAAACCAAGCCGTACCTGACATAGGGGAACTATTTCCTATTTAAGTAGCGATTTAACCACTTAGAACCCACTTCGAGTGAGGTTAGCTCCACTTGAGGCATCATCGCTTTCGCCGCCTCTTCCGGTGACGCTTTGCTCTCCCACATAAACTCTAAAATGTCGTCATCAACACTGTGATCACCCATCAATGAAATAACACGTTCAACGTACAATTTACGTGCAAGTAATTCTTTGTCCATAAATACCACCTTCGCAAAACAAGTACCAACAGAAGAGACGCTTTCAATAGCCGAGGATTCACTGAGCCTAGTTATATTAGTTGAAACCATTAGGAGAATAGATTAATTATAGAAGCCAAATTCGAAATTGGTTTACCGTTCAAGCCAATCTATCTCTTCTAAGAATGAAAAATTTGCACGCCCGGAAGTCGTAATTAATGGAAAAGAAAACTCTCCTAACGCATTGCAGTGATGCACCAGGACTTATCTCAAAAATCACTAACATCTGTTACAAACATCAGCTAAACATCATTCATAACAATGAGTTCGTTGACAATACCAGCGGTCACTTCTTCATGCGTACTGAGCTTGAAGGCTACTTCAATGACCACACGCTGTTGGCAGACTTAGACCAAGCTTTACCCCAAGGAGCAAAGCGTAAATTGGTCGGCTCATCACGTAAGCGTATTGTGATACTGGTCACCAAAGAAGCGCATTGCTTGGGTGATATTCTGATGAAAAACTACGATGGCAGCTTAGATGTAGATATCGCAGCTGTGGTGGGTAACTACGACAAACTGCAAACCTTAACTGAGAGATTCGACATCCCTTATCACTGTGTGTCTCATGAAGGTCTTAACCGCCAAGAACATGAAAAAGAGTTGTTGGAAGTGATTGAACAATATCAACCGGACTATATTGTTCTTGCTAAATACATGCGTGTTCTGACTCCAGGCTTTGTTGAGAAGTTTCACCATAAAATCATTAACATTCACCACAGCTTCTTACCTGCATTTATCGGCGCGAAGCCATACCAGCAAGCTTATGAGCGCGGTGTGAAGATCATTGGTGCGACGGCTCACTTTGTGACTAATGATTTGGATGAAGGTCCAATCATCAAGCAAGATGTCATTCCTGTGGATCATACATTCAGTGCTCAAGATATGGCTCAGGCAGGACGTGATGTAGAAAAGAACGTTCTAAGTAAAGCTCTGAACAAAGTGATCAATGACCACGTGTTCGTCTACGGCAACAAAACTGTGATTCTTTAATCTACGAGAGCAGAATCTACGAGAATAAAAAATGGCGCTGATTCAGCGCCATTTTTTTCGTTTGCTCATAACCATTCACTAAATAGACACCGCCAGTTTCACCCCTTGGCGAATTGCACGTACCGCGTCTAGTTCACCCGCAAGTTCAGCACCACCAATGACATGAAGCTTTCCTGACAATTCAGGCCATTTGTCTTCAAACGGACGAACTGAAACCTGCCCTGCACAAATAATCACTTTATCTACATCAAGAAGCTTTGATTCACCATCGACACCGATGTGAAAACCTTGGCTATCAATACTTTGATATTGAACACCGCCCAGCATGTGTACGCCGCGCTTCTCTAAGGTGCGTTTGTGAACCCAGCCTGTCGTTTTGCCCGGCCCTTTGCCGACACTGCCTTTTCTGCGCTGCAGCAACCACACTTCTTTTTCACTACGTGAATCAGGATAAGGATACAAACCTCCAGGGTAAGTAATCTCTTTGTCTATGCCCCATTCATGTAACCAGTCATCCAAATCATGCTCGGACGGTTCAGTAATCATGCTCGCAACATCAACGCCAATACCTCCAGCACCAATGATTGCGACTTTATTGCCTACCGGTGTCTTTTCGCGAATCAGCGTTTGGTAATCCACCACTTTTTCGCTGTTTTCCAAACCTTCAATATCGACTTTACGCGGTTCAACGCCCGAAGCCATTACCACTTCGTCATACTCCGACAACATAGAGAAATCGGCTTCGGTTCTTAAATGCAAACGTACACCAGTTTCGTCAATACGATTCGCGAAGTAACGAATCGTCTCACGAAACTCTTCTTTACCCGGAATTTGCATCGCTAATCTGAATTGACCGCCTATACGATCGTTTCTTTCAAACAGGTCAACATTGTGCCCACGCTCAGCCAAGGTCGTTGCACAAGCCAGCCCTGCTGGACCTGCACCAATCACCGCCACGGTTTTCTTAATGCTGGCAGGTTGAACCACAATTTCTGTTTCGTAACAGGCGCGCGGGTTAACCATGCACGATGCGCGTTTACCTTTAAACACGTTATCCAAACAAGCTTGGTTACAGCCAATACAAGTATTAATAAACGCCGCTCGACCTTGCTCTGCCTTATTGACAAATTCTGGGTCTGCCAAGAATGGACGAGCCATAGAAACCATATCCGCTTTGCCTGAAGAGATAATGCTCTCCGCTTCTTCCGGGGTATTGATACGGTTACAGGTAATCACTGGAATCGACAAATGAGGCTTGATCTTCTCCGTTACCCAACTGAATGCTGCACGAGGAACTTGCGTCACTATGGTTGGGATCCGAGCTTCATGCCAGCCAATCCCGGTATTGATGATTGTTACACCCGCCTTTTCTAGCTCTTTAGCCAGCATCAACACTTCTTCAAATGTGCTGCCTTGCTCCACCAAATCCAGCATCGACAAGCGGAAGATGATAATGAACTCTTCACCCACAGCTTCACGAATAGCTCTCACCACTTCAAGCGGGAAACGGATTCGATTGAGATAGCTGCCGCCCCAGTCGTCATAACGCATATTGGTACGTTTACAAATAAACTGATTTAGCAAGTAGCCTTCAGACCCCATAACTTCAACGCCGTCATACCCTGCGAGTTGAGCCAGCTCAGCGCTGTTGGCAAAGGCTTGAATGGTTTTTCGAATCTGGCGCGGTGTCATTTCGCTAGGAACAAACTTACTGATTGGAGATTTAATCGCAGACGCGCTCTGTGAGAAAGGATGCATGGCATAACGGCCAGCGTGAAGAAGTTGCAGCGCAATTTTGCCACCATGTTGATGTACCGCATCGGTCACCACTTTATGCGCTTTAGCATGTTTCACACTGCTAAACTCGGCACCAAAAGGATGTAAACGTCCACGAAGATTTGGTGAGTATCCACCCGTAACAATTAGGCCCACACCACCTTTTGCTCGTTCTTCATAAAATGCGGCAAGCTTGTGTAAACCTTCTTTTTCGTCTTCTAAACCAGTGTGCATTGAACCCATCAAAACTCGGTTTTTTAACTGAGTAAATCCTAAATCCAATGGCTGTAGCAGATTTGGGTACATGGAGAGTTAACCTTTATCGTTATTGTTTTCCGACCACATTATTCCTCACCCATACAAAAATCAAACAAGTGTTTACATTTTTGTAACACCGATCAATCTTGCGGTTGTTTGCGTATACTAGATCACGTACGATGCAACTTAATTAATATTCCAAGGTGTTGTTTTGGTGATATTAACAAGCATTTCGATGGCATTGCTGGAGACACAATGAAAACAATATTCCGATTTATTGGGCTGCTTTTTAAAGGGATTTGGAAACTAATCACTTTCATTCGTATCGCTCTTACCAACCTCATTTTCCTACTCAGTATCGCGTTAGTGTATTTCCTTTACGCTTATGAGACCCCAGCACCTGTGGTTGAGAAAAAATCTGCCCTAGTGCTCAACCTATCTGGCCCCATCGTTGAGCAAAGCAGTTATTTAAGCCCGATGGATTCAGTAACGGGCTCAGTGTTAGGCAAAGATCTACCAAAAGAAAACGTGCTCTTTGATATTGTCGAAACTCTACGTCACGCTAAAGACGACGATAAAATTACTGGTTTGGTTTTGGCGCTGCGTAATATGCCAGAAACCAACCTAACCAAATTGCGCTATATCGCGAAAGCCATTAATGAATTCAAAGCCTCTGGCAAGCCGGTATATGCTCTGAGCGACATGTACAACCAAAGCCAATATTATCTAGCAAGTTACGCCGATAAAGTGTTTATGGCACCTGATGGCGCGGTTCTATTACATGGCTACAGTGCTTACAACATGTATTACAAAACCCTTCTAGAGAAGCTAGACGTCAATACTCACGTGTTCAGAGTCGGCACATACAAGTCAGCTATTGAACCCTTCATCCGCGACGATATGTCAGATGCAGCGCGTGAATCAGCGTCACGTTGGTTAACTCAGTTATGGGGTGCTTACATCGATGATGTTGCCACCAACAGAGGCATTGATGCAGACGTATTAACACCAAACATGGATGAGTTTCTTGCGCTTCTTGAACAAACATCCGGTGACTTAGCTCAGCTGTCACTGAACATTGGTCTCGTTGATGAATTAGCAACTCGCCAGCAAATTCGCCTTGAGCTTGCAAAAACCTTTGGCAGCGACGGTAAAGATAGCTACAACGCTGTGAGCTATTACGACTACGCGCCGACGGTAACGCCTCAAGTGAGTACGGCTAACGATGATATCGCTATTGTGGTTGCCAGCGGCACAATTATGGACGGTTCTCAACCTCGCGGTAGCATAGGCGGTGATAGCACTGCGGCTCTTCTTCGCCAAGCTCGCAATGACAACAACGTCAAAGCCGTGGTTTTACGAGTAGACAGCCCAGGGGGCAGCGCTTTTGCTTCCGAAGTGATTCGTAACGAGATTGATGCATTAAAAGCAGCAGGAAAACCTGTGGTTGTTTCAATGTCGAGCCTAGCGGCTTCGGGCGGTTACTGGATTTCAATGAGTGCAGATAAAATCGTTGCTCAGCCAACGACCCTAACTGGTTCAATCGGTATCTTCAGTGTCATTACGACTTTTGAAAAAGGTCTTAACAAGCTGGGCATTTCTACCGATGGTGTTGGTACTACACCATTCTCAGGAATTGGTATCACGACTGGACTTAACGAAGGGGCACAAAAAGCGCTGCAAATGGGCATTGAACATGGTTACCACCGTTTCATCTCGCTCGTGGGTGAAAATCGTGGCATGTCCGTCGAACAGGTTGATCAGGTAGCTCAAGGTCGTGTCTGGACAGCACAAGATGCGCAGAAATTTGGTTTGGTTGATAAACTGGGTGACTTTGATGACGCCGTTAAACTCGCAGCTGAACTGGCGAAATTAGAAGATTACAACCTGTTCTGGGTGTCAGATCCGCTAAGTCCGGCTCAGCAAATTCTGCAAGACCTCTTTGGTCAAATAAAAGTAAGCTTAGGCTTGGACGTTTCCAGCATGGTTCCAGCAGCGTTTCAACCGGCAGCAAGCCAGTTGATTAACGATGCGAACCTGCTAAGCAGCTTTAACGATCCAAAAGGACAATACGCGTTCTGTCTGCCCTGCCAAGTACAATAGTCAGACTAACAGCACGAAATTTCCGTTTCAGGGGCGCTAAAAACACAGCGCCCCTTTTTATTACAATCGTTTTCGTTATAATCGCCACACTATTTACCTCCATCTTTAGTAGTTGTAATCATGGCAAGAAAACATATCTATATCGCCTACACTGGCGGCACTATCGGCATGAAGAAATCCTCACACGGATATGTTCCTGTAGCTGGATTCATGGAAAAGCAATTGGCAAATATGCCAGAGTTCCATCGTGACGAAATGCCTGAGTTTACGGTTCATGAGTACGAACCACTGATTGACTCTTCAGATATGACGCCGGAAGACTGGCAAAAAATCGCTGATGATATCGCAGACAACTACGACAAATACGATGGTTTCGTTATTCTGCATGGTACCGACACAATGGCTTATACCGCTTCGGCGCTTTCGTTCATGTTAGAAAACTTAGGTAAACCCGTCATTGTGACAGGCTCACAAATCCCATTGGCAGAACTACGCTCGGATGGTCAGGCTAACTTGCTGAATGCACTTCACATTGCTGCAAACTATCCGATCAATGAAGTCACACTGTTCTTCAACAATCACTTGATGCGCGGAAACCGCAGCACTAAGTCTCATGCAGATGGTTTCAACGCGTTTACTTCACCAAACATTCCGCCACTGCTTGAAGCGGGTATCAATATTCATGTCAGCAACGGTGTGCAAATTGGTCAGGTGCCTGAAGGCAAGTTCCGTGTACACCACATTACACCGCAACCTATCGGTGTGATCACCATGTACCCGGGCATCTCTCATGAGGTCATTCGCAACACCCTGTTGCAACCCGTGAATGCGATGATTCTGCTCACTTTTGGGGTTGGTAATGCGCCTCAAAACCCAGAACTACTGGCACAGCTAAAAGATGCCTCTGAACGTGGAGTTATTGTCGTAAACCTAACCCAATGTTTAGCAGGTAAAGTCAACATGGGCGGCTACGCAACGGGCTGTGCGCTTGCTGATTCAGGTGTTATTAGTGGGTACGATATGACACCAGAGGCGGCGTTGGCAAAACTTCACTACTTATTGAGCCAAAATCTGTCTTACGAAGAAGTGAAGCAAAAGATGCAGCAAGTACTGCGTGGCGAAATGTCTCTATAATTTACAACGGCTAAAGTTCAAAGCGGCTTAAGCTTAAAAAAACAGCTTATAAAGTAAGAAAACCCCGTATTCACATACAGGGTTTTCTTTTTCCTACCCAAACAACTACTCGTGATTAGGATTAATACGTACGATATCTTCTTGATTATCTTGAAAACGTTTTTTTAATTCTGCTTTTGATTTAAAGATCATCTCGCCACCAACGCCAATGCTCATATGGTCAGCGTTGTTATTGTACTTTGATTGGTACAACATCACAGCTTGCATACAAGAATCTCGCTGCTCTGGAGAAAGTGAAGTACCTTCAGGCCACTTACCCGTTTCAACAGCAAACAATAAACGCTCATAGGCTTCCGGTGTGATAGCAGCAACAAGTTGATTTGCGTCCATGGTGCATTCCTAATTTAACGATTTGCGCCAAAATAACTTGCTGGCATATTGAGTCAAGACAAGCTAAATAAATAAGTGTATCGGATCACAAGCTAAACATTTTTCTAACATGATATGGCATAGCTCCTGCTTTTACTCAGTTCAATCCGTTACAAAAAAGAATCTCTATAAATAAGGTCAACAGGCCAAAATATGAACACAATAAAATTCATTCTCGTTTTATCACTGCCATTGGCTCTATCAGGGTGTTTTGAAAATAAAAAGAACACAGATAAACTTTGTGCAGATAACCCAGCACTGCAGTGTGAAAGACTCAATGTTAATGATGGACAATGCCGAATCCCCAGAACTGACCTGATCTGGCATCGCTTCGAAGTACTTAAAGACCCGACTCCAGTGAACAAAATTGAAGAGTACAATCTAACCAGTGCTTACCGAAAATGTTTAGAACTCGCCTCTCAAATTCAGGCGATAGACCAAGCAGAGCTCAAACAAAGACGAGTGAGCGCGCTGGTTAATGCAGGAGAAGATTTAAAGCGTATCGCGACCGAACTTCGTAACCAACGCACACCAGAGTCTCTTTATTTTTTATGGAGCCAAGAGGGTGACCACAAAGCTCGCCGTGAATTTTTACAGCTAGAAGGCAAACCTGAACTAGAAACGGCCGAATTGCAGTACGCATTAGCCACCTTCTATACTTCACGCGACCGAGCGAAAACCATCACCTTACTCAATCATGCGTTAGAGTTGAGCAAACCGGATAATATCAACACCGAGATACTTAAATCACTCGCGAGTAACTATCATGCTTCTGGTGATAAAGAACATGCCTATGTTTGGGCTATGGTCGGTAAAGAATATAATGTACCTATCGCCAGCGAGTCTGAACTTGCTTTGATGTATGGCTTTAATGAAGAGAAATTTGAAAAGCTTGACGATATTGCAGAGACGGTTGTTAAGTCGATTAAAGAGGGACAATACCGAAAAAGCATCGTCCCTAACTCTTTGAAATAATGTTGCTATCAAACAAAAGTTGGTGGTCTACCACCAACTTTTTCACTTTTTGTTGAAAATTAACGACACCGAATTAACACAAAAGCGTTCACCAGTGGTCTGTGGACCATCAGGAAATACATGCCCTAAATGGCTATCACAAGCAGCACAACGAATCTCAGTTCTTATCATTCCGTGACTTAGATCTTCTATATAACGGATGGCCTGATCATTAATAGGCGCATCAAAACTTGGCCACCCACAACCAGAGTCGTATTTGTTTTCAGAACTAAACAAAAGCGCATCGCAGCAAGTGCAATGGTAATCGCCAGTTAGTTTGTTATGCAGAAGCTTACCAGAGAAAGGGGCTTCGGTACCTCGTTGGCGACAAACATAATATTCCTCTTCCGATAACTGGTCTTTCCAGTATTCGTCAGGCTTCTCAAGATTTTGGGCTTTATCAACCACGCTTTTACTTCTCCATTTTTGTAATAATTATTTTTGACTTTTTTCGCTAAAAACTTGCGTACCTATGATTTTGTAGCACATACTTTTTTACCATAGTATTGCAGGTTATTAGAACTTCAATAACCTCGCTTCTTGATTATTTTACGACAATCGGTTGGGATGAAAAGCAGTAGCACGTCTAAAAACTAACCAGTTGTAAGTGATTGTGAAAAAAAGCGACAGTTTTTTTTGACTTTAAACAAGTTAAGTCGGATTATCTGTTGCAGATGTTTACTGGATTTTGTAATTTTACTACCAGTTATCTTTAATCAGAAATTAAGTTGTGGAGCAACTATAATGACTATCAAAGTAGGTATTAACGGTTTTGGCCGTATTGGCCGTTTCGTATTCCGTGCAGCACAAGAACGTAATGACATCGAAGTTGTTGGTATCAACGACCTAATCGACGTAGATTACATGGCTTACATGCTTAAGTATGACTCAACTCACGGCCGTTTCAACGGTACTGTTGAAGTTGAAGGTGGTAACCTAATCGTAAACGGTAAGACTGTACGTGTTACTGCTGAGCGCAACCCAGAAGATCTAAAATGGGATGCAATCGGTGTTGACGTTGTTGCTGAAGCAACTGGTCTATTCCTAGACGACGCTACAGCACGTAAGCACATCACTGCTGGTGCAAAGAAAGTTGTTCTTACTGGTCCTTCTAAAGACGCAACTCCAATGTTCGTTAACGGCGTAAACTTCGACACTTACGCAGGTCAAGACATCGTTTCTAACGCTTCTTGTACTACTAACTGTCTAGCGCCTATCGCTAAAGTTCTTAACGACAAGTTCGGTATCGAATCTGGTCTTATGACTACAGTTCACGCTACTACAGCAACTCAAAAAACTGTAGACGGTCCTTCAGCTAAAGACTGGCGCGGTGGTCGTGGTGCTTCTCAAAACATCATCCCATCTTCAACTGGTGCTGCTAAAGCAGTAGGCGTTGTACTTCCAGCAGTTAAAGGTCTTCTAACAGGTATGGCTTTCCGCGTACCAACTGCTAACGTTTCTGTTGTTGACTTGACTGTTAACCTGAAAAACGCTGCTTCTTACGAAGAAATCTGTAAAGCAATGAAAGAAGCTTCTGAAGGCGAAATGGCTGGCGTTCTAGGTTACACTGAAGACGCAGTAGTATCTCAAGACTTCATCGGCGAAACATGCACTTCAGTATTCGATGCTAAAGCTGGTATCGCTCTAACTGACAAATTCGTTAAAGTTGTATCTTGGTACGACAACGAAATCGGTTACTCAAACAAAGTTCTAGACCTAATCGCTCACATCTCTAAGTAATGTAAGCATTAGCGAAGAAATTCTTTGAGAATATGAAAGGCGGCCGATGTGTCGCCTTTTTTGTTTCTACAGATTTGATTTTCCTAATAACAATCAGTCTAAGCAAAAAGCTGAACGAGGAATGATATTATGGATCTACTTTCTCTCCCTACCCTTACTTACCTTTCTGACAATGTGACCATCGTTGAAAAAGATGAGGTGAAAATTGTTCGTGTCATCCACGATAAGGCAACAGCCGCTATCGCTC
Source organism: Vibrio sp. C8 (assembly GCF_054051265.1). Taxonomy (NCBI): domain Bacteria; kingdom Pseudomonadati; phylum Pseudomonadota; class Gammaproteobacteria; order Vibrionales; family Vibrionaceae; genus Vibrio; species Vibrio sp. C8. Next base: position 5,968 of record NZ_JBPAOE010000006.1, on the reverse strand, counting down.
TGCATGGCGCGCATGTTCTTTCTTATATTCCTGCAGGAAAAGAAGACCTGATTTGGATGAGCAGCAACACACCTTTTGACGGCAAAGCTGCACTTCGCGGAGGTATTCCAGTTTGTTGGCCTTGGTTTGGAAAAATTGCAGAACCAGGACATGGTTTTGCACGTATCAGCCAATGGAAATTGGCAGAACACAGAGAAAATGAACAAGGTGTTGTAGTTGTTCTAGAGCTTGAAGAGTCGGAAGAAACACTGGCAATTTGGCCATACAAGTTTAAGACCCGCTTGTTTGTCGAAATTGGCGATGAGTTGAAAGTGACACTGGAAGTAAACAACACGGATGAAAAAGCTTGGACGTTCTCAAGTGCACTTCATACTTACCTGAATGTTGGCGATGTAGCTCAAATTACCACAACAGGTATGGGCGCAGAATACATCGACAAGCTACAAGATTCAAAAATCTGCCAAGGTGAAGAGACATTGGTACTCACTGATACGATTGATCGTGTCTACACTATGCCGGAATCAAAAATTACAGTGACAGACCCTGTGCTGAAACGAGCTCTCTTAGTTGAAAACAGTGGCCACAATTGCGCGGTACTTTGGAACCCTTGGTCACAAGGTTCAAAAGCGATGGCTGACATGCCTGATGACGGCTACAAAACTATGTTCTGTGTTGAGTCGACCATCCATGCTCCATGCCTTTCTGCAGGTCAAACGTTGCAACCAGGTGAACAGTACCTATTAGCGACGACAATTTCGGCTAACTAACCATCTCGTCTTAGTGTGGTTCGAACCCGAAAAGAAAAAATCCGATAGACATTGTTTATCGGATTTTTGTTTATGCGTTTAAGTAAATCGGTTAAGCAAAATTATACTTTGAATCGGCGAATCTCAGATTCAAGCTCATGAGAGAGTGAAGAAAGTATTGCGGCCTGCTCTGCTGCATCTTTCGCTTCAATTGAAAACTCATTCGATACATCACGAATACCTTGTGTATTACGCGTAATTTCCGATGTCACCGAAGCTTGCTCTTCCGCCGCAGTCGCAATGTGTGTTGCCATATCACTAATCGCAGACACTACCGTTCTGATTTGCTCTAACGACTGAGAGGCATTAATTGCATCGTTTACACTGGTCGTCGCTAAGGCACGGCTGTCATTCATGATCGATACCGCTTTACCTGTTGTACTCTGCAGCGTATCAATCATTTGCTGAATTTCTTTTGTCGATGCATAAGTACGTTGGCTCAACACTCGAACTTCATCGGCAACAACCGCAAATCCTCGGCCCTGCTCACCCGCTCGCGCAGCTTCAATCGCTGCATTAAGAGCTAGCAAGTTTGTCTGCTCTGCGATTCCCTGAATCGTCGATAGGATATTGCTAATTTGGTTACTGTGACCTTCAAGCTCAGTAATAACGCCAGTTGCCACTTCCACTTCGGTCGCTAGATTTTCAATAGAAACTTGCGTTTGAGAAACCTGACGAGCACCTGCATCACATGCAACAACAGCATCATTCGAGTTACCAGCCGTTTGCTCTGCGTTACCCGCAATCTCATGCGTTGCAGCTGACATTTCATTAATCGCTGTCGCAACCATGTTGATTTCATCTTGCTGCTGCTGAATGCGCATATTGTTTTGGTCTGATTGCTTCGCAGCATGAGCGGATTGTTGTAAAAGCTCAGCAGACACATTGCCTAAGTTCGCTACCATTTGCTGCATATTGCCCACAAACTGGTTAAAGCTTTGCGCCAGTTTACCCACTTCGTCGTCAGAATGAATGGTCAGGCGTTGCGTCAAGTCCGCATCACCAGAGGCTATTTCTTCCAACGCTTTGCTCACGCGAGAAAGATCTCTAATCAAGAAATTAACCAACCACGACACTGCAAGTAACACTAAAAACGTAATCACTACTGCCGTTGAAATTAATCCCCAAAGCAATGAATCCGTTGATGCAAGTTCAGTGTCTTTATCCAACTCTACCGCAAAGATCCACTGAGTTCCCGGTACAGACTTGAAGTAGTACCACTTTTGTACGCCATTCAAAGTAACAGGAATAAAGGTTTTGTCTCTCGCCGCTTTATTAATCGCGTCGATAGTTAATGCTTTTGATACTGCTGATACTGGTTTTAGCGTGAAGTCTTTATTTGGATGCGCCAACCAGTTGCCATCTTGAGTATCAATAAGCATGGTTCTTGCGTTCTCACCCGCATCGGATGAAAGCACGTCAGAGACCAGCTGTTCAATCAACACATCAGCGCCGACAACACCAGAAAAGCGTCCATTGACAGTAACAGGCTCTGCAATAGTGATAAGTAGTGCATTGGTTACTGCATCTTGATATGCCGTGGTTACAATCATTTTGCCAGCCGTTGATGCATCAATATACCAAGGGCGCTTGCGAGGATCGTAGCCTTCCTGATATCTCTCAGGATAAGAACGGTTCATCACCCCTTCGGTGGTACCGTAATACAGCTCATCAAAACCGCCCGAAACTCGGCCTTGTTGTAAAAAAGGCGTTGGGTCCGCAGCGTTTGCATAGGCTTTAAATGCTGAAGTGATAGATTTTCTGTCAGCAACCCAATCCGAGATACCTTTGGCAGTCGCAGTCGTTAGAGATTCAACACGCTCTGACATTGCTTTTTGCGTCTGATCATAGATACGATCTATAGACAGCCAGGTTAATGCACCGGCCATAACAACAACCGCGGTTAGGCTAGCACCAATTAACTTTTGCTTTAGCGAAAATGACATTATTTAACAGCTCTCATATTGTTGTTTTTACAGGCGAGATACTAACCTCATTGCCATAGGCTATCCACTAAAAAGATATAAAAGTTTCAATATATAACTCTTTGTTATGCAAGGGTTTATGTCAACAATTTGGCATAAACCAAATTATTGTCGGTATAGCAGCACAAACGCGATATAAATAAGATTCCCCTTCCAAAAGTCATGCAACACCTACCTGTTAACTTGCTTTTTATTTGGTGGAGTAACCGCTACACTTACGCTTCCATTTATAACCTTGAGAACACCATGGCTTACCAGTGTCCGCTTTGCCAGCATCCCCTCACTCTTAACCAACGCACCTATTCATGTGTAAACAACCATCAGTTCGATTTGGCAAAAGAAGGCTACGTCAACTTGATGCCTGCTCACCATAAACGCTCGAAAGATCCAGGTGACAACAAAGAGATGATGCAAGCAAGACGTCGTTTTCTCGATGGCGGTCATTACAACCCGATGCGTGAGAAAGTCGCTGAGTTGTGCCAACGTTTCTTAATAAACACAGACCACCAGCTGTTAGACATCGGTTGCGGTGAAGGCTACTACACAACTTATATTGCAGATTGCCTAAAACAGGAGAACCCGCAAGCAAATACCTTTGGACTGGACATTTCCAAAGTGGCTATTCGATATGCGGCAAAACGCTACTCAAACTGTGATTTTACCGTTGCTTCAAGTCATCGCTTACCTTTTGCCGACGAAGAGCTCGACGGAATTTTACGCATCTATGCTCCTTGCAAAGCAGATGAACTGAATCGCTGTATTAAATCAGGCGGTGTTGTCATCACCGTCACCCCAGCAGCAAGGCATTTATACGAGTTTAAACAAGGTATTTATCAAGACGTACGCTTACATGAAGAGCAACCTGAAGTGATTGAAAACTTCACCTTAGAACACGAAGAGAAAGTGAATTACTTGATGACACTAAGCGGAGACGATGCATTTGATTTACTTCAGATGACTCCGTTTGCATGGCGCGCAAGTGAAGCTTACAAAGCTGAACTGAAGAACTCAGCAAATGTGCAATGCGAAGCAGACTTTATGATTCGAGTGTATAGAAAAGCTTAGTTATCCTTATCTGTCGAATAACACTAGTAATCTGAAGTTACAGGAGCCTCAAAAACTACTGTAACTTCAATGACAAACAACAGTTTCTCCACTAGCAGCACCTCAATATCCCTTTCCGAAATCCCTATCTGAAAAAGTATAAAAAACAGGCATGTTTATTGCTTTGTAAGAAACAGTGAAAATATGTTCAAGAAATAACACAAGTTTGACATAAGCCTGTCGATATAGTTATTGAGGATGGATTTAGGAGAGCAGCATGAACCCAGTAGGCGCAGGATCAGTATCTAATCTGAATGCCACTCAACCGGTAAAAAATCAAGCTTCAGCGAATACAGAGTCGGCTTCACCAGCACCACTGAAAGTCGAACAAAACAAAGTAACGCTTTCTGACGAAGGAAAGGCGTTGCTTGCCGCGCTACAAGATATCGAGCAGAACGGCAAAATGCCTGAAGGTGATAAAACCATGAGTGATAAGGTGGAAGCCTTTACCTATGGCGCTTTAGGTATGGAACATCCAGACAAAGTGAAAGATAAAGATGATTCGTTCTTCTCTGCGGGGCAATATCTTTCCGCAGCGGCAACCGTTGGTAGCTTATTACTCTTATTAGCCTAACCCTACTCTACCAATTCTTCCCAAGCTTTAAAAAATCCCACAATGTTTAAGTACACTGTGGGATTTTTGTAATGTGAGATTTCGTTTCGATTAGGGTGGTTCAAATGTGCAAAAATTAATTGTTGTTTTTATGAATCATGATAGAAGCCTGCAATATCAATGGATTCCAGACTTTCTCAACAAGTAGTCCTTTCTTTGATCAAAACCAGAGCAAATATTCCCACAATTCTCTCCTCTCCCATCAACGAAATCGAACCAAATCTAGACGTTTTGATGCACGTCAGCGCTCTGCTATACAGGAAGTGCATAATCATACAAACATAAACCCTTGCAACAAACTTTTGGACAAAAATCATTTAGCGCGATGAACTCCCCCCATCGCCTGAGCAACTTTCACAGCCAATATTTTAGCTGACCTCTAGTGTGGTAAAACACACAGTAAAGCTCTCGCTTTCGCGCAAGATATAAACCTGTCTTCACTTCATTACAAAGTGGCATTCATTTTCTCTCACATCCTTTACCTGCATACCTATCACCACTTTCCCTTAGGAAGTTATTCAGGCTTACGCCGTTCCGTATGTCGCTTAATTCCAGATTAGATGCCCACTCTAGTGCGGAGAGTACAACTATCAAGAAAGGGCTCTGACCAACACCTTTCCGACTCTCATTACTATTCTGGCCATAGCGTATTAACCAGCTCTTCGGCTTTATTCAGAATCCGAGGGGCATCTGGTGATACAGAGAGTTCACTCTTGTCGTGGTGAGCTACGCTTCTTACTACTTCAGGTCGCACGGGCAGAGATAAGTTACGTGATCTCGCTTCGGGCAACTTTTTGCTCAATTGAGCAAGAAGTTGCCCCGTTTGAGCAACTTCTTGCTCGCTGAAACATCACATAGATATAACTTGTTGAATTTTAATGCTATTTGTATTGGTGCAATTATTGCTTCAGGTAGACCTCGATGGTTCGTTGTTTACTAGAAAGGAATGCAATGCCAACACCATGTTGTATATCCATTAATGGGAAAGCTCAGGACCTTATTATTACAGGGGAGTACAGCGTATTCTATTGTTGACTCTTACGTTGGGGTCACGAAGGTAGAATGCGGGTTCAACCGTTTAATTACACCGTGACGGTTCCTACTGATCCACAATCAGCCAACCGTCCGTCACTTAATCCCGCACTCCAACTTAAATGATGGAACCTTAACCCAATCAGGTTATTTTAGCCTGATTGGGTTAAGGCACTCAGTGGTATGAAGGAAAACGCATGGCAACGCTGCATTACACGCTCACCGTTGATGGATTAGACGATAACAGTCTCGTAGTTCGGGGCTTTGAAGGGCAAGAAACACTGTCGGATGATCTTTATCTGGACAATCACGGCTTTCGATATGAGATAGCGCTGGCAAGCCGCCGCCCCAATTTATCCCCTGAGCAAATGGTGGATATGCAGGCAGAGCTCAAACTCTATCGCAATGGTGAGTTGACACAGCGAGTA
>NZ_JBPAOE010000005.1:0-135096 GCF_054051265.1 Vibrio sp. C8 | reverse complement strand
GTACGTTTACCTATTGATTTCATGACATTCTCCAATTGGTTACTGGAAAAGTGTCAACCTTATTTAGGACGGGTCAGTCGTTTAATAAAAGCCGCCTTCGGGCGGTTTTTTTATATCTGCGTGTTTTTTGCGTTAGAAATGATGCTTGGTTCGATCGCATATTCGTTTTAATGATCAACTTCTTAATTGAGTTTTTCGATCAACATTAAGGTTTTAATTAGAAATATTTCCATTTCCTTACTAGTCTTATATATGAGACAGACTAATGTCTTAAGTCTCGTTACTGTATCGTCAGTTGCCTGAGCGTAAAACAGCAGTGGCAAATCAAGAATTTAAATAATAAGGATAAGTTCATGGCTAATCAGTTCCGTATGGACTCTGTACCGGGGTCGTTGATAGTTGTCGGTGGCACATACGAACCATGGCTTTCTGTTTTAGAGCAAGTAGGGTGGAGATGCACGCAGTGCGCGGATCTTCGTCAGGCTGATACGCTGTTTGCGGAAACAGGGCCTTGTATTGGTATTGTTGACCTGTGTCATGATGAGTTCAGTTTGAATGGCATAGCAAACTTAGTCAGTAACCATAAGCAAGTTCGCTGGTTGGCATTTATTCGTGAATCTCAACTAAGCTCTGACACCATCTGCCAGTTTATTGTGAACTTCTGTATCGATTTTTTCACTGCTCCAATTCCTGATACCCAACTATTGAGTACCATTGGTCACCAGCTTGGTATGTTGAAGCTGGAGAAAAAAGTATGGCCTCACTATGGTTCGAATAGCGATATGGGACTGATTGGTGATTCTATTCCAGTTAAGCGTCTACGTGACCAAATTAAGCGAATTGGTCCAACTGATGTCAGCATTCTGATTTATGGAGAAAGCGGCACGGGTAAAGAGACTGTGGCGAAAGCCATCCATAAAACATCTGCTCGCGCGCAGAAACCATTTTTGTCAGTAAACTGCCGTGCGATGCCTGAGAATCGAATTGAAAGCGAACTGTTTGGTATTGGTAACGATGGCAGTGAAATGCCTATTTTGTTGCAGGCTGACGGCGGAACCGTGTTGCTTAATGACATCCTTACACTACCAAAGAGTCAGCAATTGAATCTGCTGCGCTTTTTACAAGAAGGTACGGTCGAAACTCCGGATGGAGTGAAAGAGGTGGATGTTCGCATTCTTTCTGCTAACTCTTCGGATATTGAAAAAGCATTGATAGATGGAAACTTTAATGAGGAGCTCTACCACTACATTAATGTTCTGCGTATCAATGTGCCTAGTTTGAAGGAGCGAGCAGGAGATATTGCCATTTTGGCTCGTCATTTCTTACAACTGTATTCGAAAGAGTACAATGCACAAGCCAGAAGCTTCTCAGAAGACGCGACACGTGCGTTAACTCGTTATCATTGGCCTGGTAACGTTCGTGAACTGATGAACCAGATAAAACGCGTGGTATTGATGTCCGATACAGTAGTGCTTGAAGAGTCTCATTTAGAGCTTCCTAAGCGCAGTGACGGGAAACGCAGCCTGAAGAGTATTCGAGAACGTTCAGAACGTGATGCGCTGCTACTAGTGTTGGAATCGTATTCAGGACAAGTATCTGTCGCCGCTAAGGAACTGGGAGTATCGCGAGCCACTATGTATCGCCTGCTCAATAAGCATAATTTAATCACAGACAGCACTTATTGATCGGCTTTTTTCTTTCTTATTAAGAGGAAATACCCGTATTCAGCATCTCAATCACGGAATAATCGGGCTGTAATCAATGAATAAATGGGAGGTCGCCAATAGGCGGCCTCTTTTTTTGGTTAATAATTCTTCACATAAGCCCAATGTTATTGAAATGTTTCACTTCTCTCGTTGTATTTATGTTGTGAATAGATGAATGGTTTTATTTTGTCTTTTTTTAATGCTTTGGGGTTGAATTATTATCTGAGTTGCATATTATTTAACCGTAAGTCTAGCTTACTGAAATTACTTACTTTTGGATTAACTATTTTGCTTGGAGGCGCATCATGAAACATTTCGTATCTGTTCATACTGTTTGCGCCCGTAATGCGTCCAATACCGCCTTCATTGGTGCGGATATGGCTGCGTCCATCGCTGACCGAAAAATCAGCAAACAAGGCAAAGATATTTAGTTAATCCGTAACCTCTAAATCAGGCTGCGGAAATAGCAGCGAAGTTTAGAGGTAGTCCTACCCTTATTGCGTCTTACCGATGCTTTCTAACTTAGCCGCTATTTCTCTCAGTCTACTTGTTAATCAAGTACTTTAACCAACTGGAGAAATACCATGAGTCACTCATTTTATATAAAACTAGCAACACTTTTAGTTCGCGCTGATTTACGTCGAGAAGAAAGAGAGTGGAAGCGAAAAATACGCCGTAGCCGCTATGACTTACCTTGGAATAATGTTCATCTTTTAAAAGATATTGGTTTGCAACCAGACGGTCGTCCGATTGGTGTGAGCGTCCCTATTGAAGCCAAAGCGCAGCGCCACGTACGTCATATCCGTCGTGTTTTAAGTTTGCGAATACCGACGTGATAAAGGGGGGCTAGTGACTGCTCTAGCCCCCATTAATTTACTAAGGACAAGGATTGGAGTAGGTAGTACCAATCTCTTGAATTTTAAGCAGCAGTTCTTCGCTTAGTTCAATATCCAAACTATCAATATTTGCTTTTAATTGTTCCAAGTTTGTCGCTCCGAGAATTGTCGAAGCGACAAATGGACGCTGATTAACAAATGCTAGCGCCATTTGTGCAGGATCTAAACCAAACTCACGAGCCAAGTTCACGTAAGCTTCCGTTGCTTTGACACCTTGAGGAGTGAAGTAGCGTTGGAAGCGTTCAAATAGGCTGCAACGAGCGCCTTTTGGTCTAGCGCCGTTCAAATATTTTCCGCTCAGTGCACCAAAAGCTAATGGAGAATAAGCCAGCAGCTTAACACCTTCAAAGTGACTGATTTCTGAAAGGCCGACTTCAAACGAGCGGTTTAGGAGGCTGTAAGGGTTTTGGATAGTGACCATACGAGGTAAATCGTGCTTTTCAGCCAAGCGTAAGTAGGTCATCAGTCCCCACGGTGTCTCATTAGATACGCCGATATAACGCACTTTCCCCATACGCACTAAGTCATTCAAGGCTTCTAGGCTCTCAATTAGTGTGACCTCTTCCTGGCTATCTGGATAAGGGTAGTTCAGTTGACCAAACATATTGGTTTGGCGTTGAGGCCAGTGCAGTTGGTATAAGTCGATGTAATCGGTTTTTAAGCGTGAAAGACTGTCGTTAATGGCTTGATGAATATTGCGGTGATCGAGCGCCATATTCTCGCGAATCGGTGCGTTTCTATTTGGGCCTGACACTTTTGAAGCAAGCACGATTTTTTCACGCTTGCCTGATTTTTCAATCCAGTTACCAATGAATTCTTCTGTTTTTCCCTGAGTTTCCAGCGTTGCCGGAACGGGATACATTTCAGCGGTATCAATAAAGTTAATACCACGTTCCAGAGCATAATCTAGCTGACTAAACGCTTCTGCTTGAGTGTTCTGTTCGCCAAATGTCATTGTACCTAAACAGAGTTTACTCACTTCTAAGGTTGAGTGTGGCAGTTTGGTATATTGCATAGCACTTCCTTGTTTAACTCGAGACTCGCTGTTTTTTGTTCGATGTTAACCACGATGAGTGGTATAGATCGCTGAATTTAAAACAGCTTTTTATAAGATGATTTTTACTATAAGCGAATAACGAGTCGAAACGGAAATGAATTTTATTTATCACTTAGCTCAATAGGGAAGAAGCAGACAAGGCAAGCCACCTCTTCACATATAGGGAAATGACAGCTATGAACGAGGTAACCTTCAGAAAACACGAATAATAGAGTGTGGCTGAACCCATCTTACGCGTAGTAGTTTTGTAGAATTTTGGCGGTGAATTGGGTGCGAAGATAGAATCCGCGTGGAAGTGTGCGAATTGGCTTTCCATTTGCGCCGTAAGCTTCAGTTAATACTCTGCCGTTGGCTGCCTTTGGGCGAAGTTGCAGTACTTCTCCGTGCTTAGCGGTGATTTGCGAAACATTGCCCAGCACAATAAATTCCATTAACTCTTCCCAGTCTGCTTTTAGTTGCGCTTCTTCTTCCAAAGAGGGGCTCCAAATCAGCGGAGAGCCTACTCGTCTCTCTGCTAATGGGATTTCGCGCTCTCCTTCTACAGGGATCCAAAGTACGCGCGACAACTTGTTCCTCACATGGCTATTCTCCCAAGTGAGCCCGTGAACTCCGGTTAAGGGAGCAACGCAAACGAAGGTCGTCTCCAATGGTTTTCCACTGTAGCTGATAGGGATGCTTTTCAGTTCAATGCCTAGATCTTCAAAATCTTGTTGAGGTTTACTCCCCCCACTTGCACCTAAATGCCACTCCAGTAACTGACCAACCCAACCTTTGTCTTTTTTTAGATCAGGCGGAACAATCATGTTGGCTTCATCAGCTAACTGCTGAAAGTTCATTCCTGCTATTTGCCAAGCTCTTTCTAATAGCTCTTGTTCGCTTTTTGGTTCTGGTTTCATAGCCCGAGTTTGAATAATCTGATTTGATGATGAAAACGGCGATTGTAGCAAAAATATAGTGATAAAGGATCTTGATGGCAGAATGAACATAATGAGTAAATTATGATCTTTTCTTAAGTTATCCACAAAAAATACATTGAAGCAGGTGAAATAATACCTTCATGTATGAATAAACAGGGGTTTGTACAGTCATTTACCACTATGCTGACGTTATTTTCAGCTATTTTTTTTTAGTAGTGTGGATAACAGTGAGATTGGTTGATCTTTGACCTGCCTAAGTGATCAAAAAATAGAATGACTATCGTATTAAGTTGGTTATCAAAAAATTAATTTTAACTCTATGTTTATTAAGGGTTAAATCGTTTTTTCTATATTATTTGTCTGCTAGGTATTTATTGGGCTTATGTTTTTTTTACACAGTTCACTGTCTTCTTCACATGGTTATTCACAGAAAACGTGAATAAATGTGGTCTAGCTCTCACTCTTTTGTTGATAACTTATTTTTTGACTAAAAAGCATTCTATTAAGGGGTTGTCGACGATAAATCTCGTGTGAATCACACTAGTAAGTTTGCTCATATTGGGGATATGTGGAAAAATCAGAACAATTACAGATTTTACTAGAGGTTTGCCAGTGATAGATGGCGATGGTTACCGACTCAATGTAGGTATTGTGATTTGTAACAACCATGGTCAGGTATTCTGGGCGAAACGATACGGACAACATTCATGGCAGTTTCCTCAAGGGGGAATCGATGAAGGTGAGACTCCTGAGCAAGCGTTGTTCAGAGAGCTTTACGAAGAGGTTGGGTTAACAAAGAAAGATGTGAAAATCATTGCGACAAGCCGCCATTGGTTAAGATATAAATTACCAAAGCGCTTAGTTCGTTGGGATTCTCAACCTGTCTGTATTGGACAAAAACAGAAATGGTTCTTGCTACGTTTGGAAAGTGATGAATCGAAGATTAACATGCAACGTGGCAGTTCCCCTGAATTTGATGGTTGGCGCTGGGTGAGTTACTGGTACCCAGTGAGACAAGTGGTGTCTTTTAAGCGTGATGTATATCGTCGTGCAATGAAGGAATTTGCTTCATTAGCGATGCCGTTTAGAGAGCGGAAAGTTAAAGGTAAACGCAAAAATCGAAGAGGATAGACATGCTTTCTCAGCTAAGGGAGATAGTTGAACAGGTTTCAAAGGTTGAGAATGTCAATCAGGCATTAGATATCTTTGTAAAGCAAACGTGTAGCGCTATGGCAACAGAGTGCTGCACTGTCTATCTCGCTAATGAGGAAATGCAACGTTTAGAACTGATGGCAACTCAAGGCTTGAAGTTCAAAGGCGATAAAATTCACATCGGCTTTGAAGAGGGCCTTGTGGGGTTAGTCAAACGTTCAGCGGAACCGATTAACTTAGCAGAAGCGTCTAAGCACCCAAATTTCAAATACTTCAAACAATTGGGGGAAGAGGTTTACCATTCTTTCCTCGGCACTCCAATTATTTACCGCAAACAAGTACTTGGCGTACTGGTTGTTCAGCAAAAGTCTCCTCGCTCTTTTAGCGAGATGGAAGTTTCTTTCCTTGTCACGTTAGCGGCTCAGCTTGCGGTCATTGTCGCGCACGCTCAGACTCAGGGACAATGGTTGTTATCAAAGAAGAAGCAACATTCGATCTCAGGTGTCGCAGCCTCTTCAGGAGTTGCGATTGGCGAGTTTTGGTGGGATGACACTCAACCTCAACTTTCTGAAGTTTACCCTGCATCGACGTTAGATATCGATCGTGAACAAGAGTGGTTAGCGCTGGCGATTGAGAGTGCATTAGGCGATTTTCGCAAAATGCGCAAGAAGCTCGACAGTGACATCAACAAAGAAGCGCTGGCGATCTTCGATCTGTTTACGCACCTTTTGAATGACCCTATGTTGCGCAAAGATCTGAAAACTCAGATTCAAAAAGGTGATCGTGCTGATTGGGCGTTGCGACAAGTGGTGGAAAGTTATTCCAACCGCTTTGCTCGAATGTCAGATGTGTATCTCCGTGAACGAGCGCAAGACATTCGTGAGCTCGGTCAACGTCTATTGTTCTTTTTGCACAATACAGAGCAAGAACAACATCAGTTAGAACAACCTATTATCTTGGTGGTTCGTGAGCTAACTGCAACCATTCTGGCTGCTCTCCCTAAAGACAAATTATTAGCAGTTGTCTCTATTGAAGGGGCAGCTAACTCGCACGCGGCTATTTTGTCACGCGCGTTAGGTATTCCTGCTGTTATGGGGGTGTCTGTAAACCTTAAAGACATCAACGGTAAAACGGGTATCGTTGATGGCTACAGTGGCAAGATCTTTATTTCACCAGCAAAGTCGATTCTTTCTGAATATCGAGCGTTGGCGAATGAAGAGACTGAACTGTCAAAAATGGTCAATGACGTCATTGATCAACCTGCGATCACTCAAGATGGTGCCCACATCGAGTTGATGTTGAACTCGGGTCTTAGTGCCGATACTAATATTGCGATCAATAAAGGGGTCGACGGTGTCGGGTTATATCGAACTGAATTTTCATTTTTGCTGCAACACCGCTTTCCTTCAGAAGAAGAGCAAATTCAGCAATACGGCAGTGTGCTCAATGCCTACCCAGATAAACGGGTCGTCATGCGTACATTAGATGTCGGTGGTGATAAGCCGCTTCCTTATTTACCTATAGAGGAAGACAATCCGTTCCTTGGCTGGCGTGGCATTCGCTTCACTTTAGATCATCCTGATATCTTCCTTATCCAATTGAGGGCGATGATGCGCGCCAGTAAAGCGCACAATAACCTCAGTATTTTGCTGCCGATGATTTCTAGTACCACTGAGTTAGATGATTCACTCAAGTTGATTCATCAAGCATATAGTGAAGCGGTGAAGTTAGACCCTAGCATCGTAATGCCTGAAATAGGCATCATGGTGGAAGTGCCATCAATGCTGTATCTGCTTCCTCTGATCGCCGATAAAATTGATTTTGTTTCAGTCGGTACCAACGATTTGACCCAATATTTATTAGCCGTAGATCGGAACAATTCGCGTGTTGCTGATGTCTATGAGTCAATGCATCCGTCGGTTGTTATGGCTCTTAAACAAATCCAGCAAATTTGTACTACACACAATATTCCAGTGTGTGTTTGTGGTGAATTAGCGGGTGACCCGATAGGATCTATGTTGCTTATCGGTTTAGGTTACACCACTCTCAGTATGAACACCTCTAACGTTGCCAAGGTCAAATACCTTGTACGAAATGCAAAAATGTCACAATTAGTTGAACTTGCTGACAAAGCGTTGATGCAGCCTTACGGCAAAGATATTTATAATATGATGCTAGGTTATATTGAAGAACAAGGGCTTGCAGGTTTTGTCCGCGCTGGCAAGAAATAGGAATTAAATGTGAATTTCGAATTACTGGCTCTATTACTGGTGTTAGGGTCTGTTGTTGGCGTGCTTGCTGGTCTACTGGGAATTGGTGGCGGTTTAGTCGTTGTTCCTGCGTTGGTTTTCCTGTTACCTAAGGCTGGCATTTCTTCTGAAATATTAATGCATATGGCATTAGCCACCTCTTTAGCTACCATTATTCTTACCTCATTTTCTTCTGCTTTGAGTCACCTTAAACTTGGCAACGTAGATATGTTCGCTGTCAAATGGTTAATGCCAGGTGTCCTGTTTGGTGGCTATTTTGGCGCGACGGTCGCTGATTGGATTCCCAATCAATATCTTCCCAAAGTATTCAGCATCATAGTGATGATGCTGGCTTGGCAGATGTTTCGTTCGATTAGAGTTCTTTCTCATCATCCCATGCCGAATGCTGTGATCACGGCATTGTGTGGTGGTGGCATTGGTATTGTTTCTAGCCTCGTTGGTGTGGGTGGCGGTTCGCTTTCAGTACCATTCTTGAATCGTCACGGGGTGGAAATGCGAAAAGCTGTCGGGTCATCCGCCGTGTGCGGTTTTGGTATCGCGGTATCTGGTATGCTCGGTTTTGTTGTCAGTGGATATCAGGTGGTTGACTTACCTGAGTACAGCTGGGGTTATGTCTATTTACCTGCTTTGGTTGCTATAGCTGCAACTTCTATGATGACCACGCGTATTGGTGCGAAATTATCGACCCAGCTTCCTACGGCATCGCTGAAACGAATTTTTGCTGTATTTCTTATGTTTGTTGCTGTAACCATGCTGGTTCAGTAATTCCTTTTTTCACTAAGTAGAAGAGAACGTATTTTATGTCTCAGGGTTATCTTCAGTTCCCAAATATTGACCCCGTTCTGGTCGCCATTGGCCCTATTTCTATACGCTGGTATGGAATGATGTATCTGGTCGGTTTCTTGTTCGCAATGTGGCTTGCCAATCGTCGTGCAGATCGCTCTGATGGTGTTTGGAATCGTGAGCAAGTATCCGATTTATTGTTTGCAGGATTCTTAGGGGTCATTATCGGTGGCCGTGTGGGCTACGTTGTGTTCTACAACTTTGACATGTTCTTAGCTGACCCACTTTACCTATTTAAAGTCTGGACGGGCGGTATGTCTTTCCATGGCGGCTTGCTCGGTGTTATCTCTGCCATGATTTGGTATGCGCGAAAGAATGGGCGTACCTTCTTTGGTGTCGCCGATTTTGTTGCCCCACTTGTACCTTTTGGATTGGGCATGGGACGCTTAGGTAACTTCATGAACAGCGAACTTTGGGGCCGAGTGACAGATGTGCCTTGGGCGTTTGTCTTCCCTAATGGTGGGCCATTACCTCGTCATCCTTCGCAGCTTTATGAGATGGCTCTTGAAGGTGTGGTTCTGTTCTTTATCCTTAACTGGTTTATCAAGAAACCTCGTCCGCTTGGCTCTGTTTCAGGGCTATTCTTAGCAGGATATGGTACATTCCGTTTCCTCGTTGAGTATGTTCGTGAGCCCGATGCACAGCTTGGCCTTCTGCTTGGTGGCGTAATATCAATGGGTCAGTTGTTATCACTTCCTATGGTGATTCTGGGCGTACTGATGATGGTGTGGGCATACAAGCGTGGCCTATACAAAGACAGCGTTGCGAATAAGTAAGTTAAAAAATCAAAGTAAGGGTATTTTGTGAAACAGTATTTGGATCTCTGCCAGAGAATCGTTGATGAAGGCGTTTGGATTGAAAATGAACGCACTGGTAAACGTTGTCTTACCGTTATTAATGCTGATTTAACTTATGACGTTGCCAATAATCAGTTCCCGCTGGTTACTACGCGTAAGAGCTTCTGGAAAGCCGCAGTTGCTGAACTGCTTGGCTATATTCGCGGCTATGATAACGCGGAAGATTTCCGCAAGTTAGGCACTAAAACTTGGGATGCCAATGCAAACCTAAACCAAGCTTGGCTCAACAATCCTTACCGTAAAGGTGAAGATGACATGGGACGAGTTTACGGCGTTCAAGGTCGTGCGTGGGCAAAACCGGATGGTGGTCATATCGACCAGCTTAAGAAAATAGTAGATGATTTAACTCGTGGTGTGGATGATCGCGGTGAAATTCTGAATTTCTACAACCCTGGTGAGTTCCATATGGGCTGTTTGCGCCCTTGTATGTACAGTCATCACTTCTCTTTGCTGGGTGACACTCTATATCTGAATAGCACGCAACGTTCATGCGATGTTCCGCTTGGTTTGAATTTCAATATGGTTCAGGTTTATGTCTTCCTCGCTGTGATGGCACAAATTACCGGTAAGAAACCGGGGCAGGCGTTCCATAAGATTGTGAATGCTCATATTTATGAAGACCAATTAGCCTTGATGCGAGATGTCCAGCTAAAGCGTGAGCCTCTTGCAGCACCTAAATTCCATATCAATCCAGAGATTAAATCGCTGGAAGATTTGGAAACGTGGGTCACGTTGGATGACTTCGAAGTGACGGGTTACGAATTCCATGACCCAATTCAGTATCCGTTTTCGGTTTAAAATCGACGGAAATAAAAAAGGCGCTTAATGCGCCTTTTTCGATCTCAGAGCAACGGATTAGTTGTTGCTGTGAAGTTCGCTGTTCAGCTCTACCGCTGACTTGTTAGCCAGACACTCAACTTGACCGGTTTGCGAGTTGCGACGGAAAAGAAGGTCTGATACGCCTGCTAGATCACGTGCTTTCACGATTTCTACTTTGTTGCCTTCTTTATCCAGCATTTGTACTTTCGTACCCGCTGTTACGTATAGACCAGACTCAACAGTACAACGGTCACCTAATGGGAAACCAAGACCTGAGTTTGCGCCTAGTAGTGAGTTTTCACCGATAGAAACAACCACAGTACCGCCACCAGACAGTGTACCCATAATAGATGCACCACCACCGATGTCAGAACCGTTACCGACTAGAACACCCGCAGATATACGGCCTTCAACCATGCTTACGCCAGTAGTACCCGCGTTGAAGTTGATGAAGCCTTCGTGCATAACTGTTGTGCCTTCACCCACGTGAGCGCCAAGACGTACACGAGAAGTATCAGCAATACGGATACCCGCTGGAACCACGTAGTCGACCATTTTAGGGAACTTATCTACACAATCGACTGTAAGAGCACGGCCTGCTAGGCGAGCTTCGATTTGACGCTCAGTTAGTTCTGGCAGGTCAATCGGACCTTCATTGGTCCATGCGATGTTGTGCAGCAGACCGAAAATACCATCAAGCACAGTGCCATGTGGCTTCACTAGGCGGTTTGAAATAAGTTGCAGTTTCAGGAAACCTTCAGATACAGATTGAGGTTTTTCATCTGCAGCTAGTACTACTAGTACAAGAGGTTGTGCTGAGTTAGCCGCTTTTTCTGCAAATGAAGCGTTAACTGCTTGGTCGTTTTCAGCAAATGCTTTTGCTAGCTGAGCGCTTTGCTCAGCAGAAATTTCAATTGCTTGGTTACCGTCTGTGTAACCTGCGATAGCTGCTACGCCAGCCACTAATGCATCGCTAGGGTTTAGAATCGGTGCAGGGAAGTATGCTTCGATAATTTTTCCATCACGGTTTTTCGTTGCCGTACCAAAGCCAAGTGCAAAATACGCCATGTTTGCTCTCCGTATTATTTTCAATGGGGTTTATACAGACAACCTGTTGAGCTAAGTCGCTGCATTAATAATCTGTTGATGGTCATCATAAAGAGAGTTTTTCAGTGATAAAAGAGTAAAAAAGCAATAAGTCCGTAGAACGATACCTTTTGTCTTTTTGGAGATATATCTCTCTAAATGGAATAAAAAACCGCTGACTAGGCAGCGGTTCTCAAACCAAACTTAAACAACCGAGCTTACAAGGGAAGCTTAGGCAGCGTCGTCAACGGCATCTTCCGTTTTCACTGCTTTCGGTTTCTTTGCCGGTGGTGTTGGTTTGCGTTTTGCGCCTAAAGCGATCAAAACGTCTTCTTTGTTCTGAGCTAAGAACATAGCCAGCTCTTCGGTTTTCGCCTCATCTTCAATCAGTTCACTTTTACCGATTAGTTCGAACAGCTCGTCCGCCATATCCAGCATTTTGTCATAAGCGTCAGCTTCGGCTTTCGAGGTAAAAGTCATTTTCTCTTCTCCGTTGCGTTCCACCACGTACTTAACGATGACAGCCATGGTCCTTCCTCTAAATTGGTGTTTGAATTACTGTCTGTTTATACAGTTTTAATAATGAAATGTCCAGACGAGGACAACAAAGCTGATACATCAATCAAGCGGTTTTCTGCTGTTGTTTTCTGTGTCCGAACTCTTATGCCACTGATGACAGAACTCAATGAAATGTTTGAGCAGCGGGCTTTGGTATTTCTCTTTGTGTACCAGTAGCCAGAAACGTCGCTTCATATCCAGAGGTACATTCAGTATCTTGATTCGACCATCATTGACCGCAGTTTGCGCCGCCAGTTTAGATAAACAACCAAAGCCTAATCCTGCCGAGACACAGTTGATAATCGCTTCGGTCGTGTTTAACTGAAAGGCTTCCTGCCAATGTTCAATACGTGGCGCAACGGCTCTTAAAAAGAACTCTCTTGAGCCCGAACCTGCTTCGCGCAACATCCATTCACTCTGTTCAAAATCTCGTAAGGTAACTTTTTCTTGTTGTGCCAATGGGTGATTAGGTGAGCAGACAATACACATTTCATCTTGGCTGAATTGAGTGGAAATCAGTTGTGGATGCAGTGTTTTGCCTTCAATCAGGGCGATATCCAGTTCGTAGTCGACCAGTTTTTCGCAAATCAGCGCAGAGTTAGAAATAAAAAGGCTCTGTTGCTGGTGTTGATACTTCTGGCGAAAGTGGCTGAGCAGGTAGGGCGCGACTTGGTTGCCTATGGTGTCACTAGCACCAATACGCAACTGCCCAGATAAAGAGTTATCACCATCGAAAAGCTGGTCGATAGCGTTAGAGCGGCTGAGCAACTCATCGGCGAGTGGCAAGAGCTTTTGCCCTTCTTGATTAAGCACCAGTCGGTTATTCACTCGGTCAAACAGCGCATGACCAATATGTTTCTCCAGTTCCGACAGCGCCATACTCACCGCTGCCTTGGACAAAAACAGTGCTTCAGCCGCTGTGGTTAAGGTTTTGTGCTGAGTAATAGTGGTAAACACTTTGAGTTGCTTAAGAGAAATATTGCTCATGATTTTGTTTAACTAAACTGAACGCTACTGAATAAACTTAACTTACTGCTAAACACTGATGAAGTAAAAACCTTATTGATGAAGTAAAAAGCGAGAGTGAGGAATAGTTAACCTTTTGAATATTGGCTTAGATAAATGTTCAGGTAGTTGTGCTAATCTCAACGGCTATTAGGTGAGAACTGCATGAGTGAATTGTGTTTACTGTTTACCATTCCAATAAAGTCGATACGTTAAAAATCTTGTTGGTGCATTTAATCAAAGCTGCACCTCTGGAAAACCCATTTGAGAAAGAACAAATCTTGGTTCAAAGTCCGGGTATGTCACAGTGGCTGAAAATGGCTTTGGCACAGGAACTCGGGGTTGCGGCAAACATCGATTTTCCGCTGCCTGCGACCTTTATTTGGGATATGTTCACCCATGTTTTGCCGGATGTTCCCAAGCGCAGTGCCTTTAACAAAGAGGCAATGACCTGGAAACTGATGGAGTTGTTACCAACACAGTTGGAGTTGGACGCTTTCTCACCACTGAAAAGTTATCTCAAAGATGATGCAGATCAGTCTAAGCTCTATCAGCTGGCTGAAAAAATTGCAGATATTTTTGATGGCTATCTGGTGTACCGACCTGATTGGATTGAAGCTTGGGAGAAAGGCGAAACGGTTGACGAGATTGGTGAAGAGCACCCGTGGCAACCGATATTGTGGAAACAGCTTTACGACTACACCGTCATTCATCAGCAGCAATCGCATTATCACCGCGCAAACTTATATCAACGCTTTATTGAAGCTCTTGCGAACGGTCATGTCCCTTTAGAGAAATTACCCAAACGGCTGTTTATCTTTGGTATATCCTCTTTGCCCCCGCGTTATATGGATGCTTTAAAAGCATTAGGCGAGCACATCGATGTGCACCTTATGTTCACCAATCCTTGCCAGCATTACTGGGGAGACATTCGAGACCGTAAATATCTGGCTCGAATCGAAAACCAGCGTCGTAAACAGTTAGCGCTGAACGAACATAGTATTTCAGTGACGGGCGAAATATCGCCGCTCAAAGGGGATATTGAAAGCAATGTTGCCGAAGATGAACTGCATATCAACAGTGCGGTAGGCAATAGCTTGCTGGCATCAATGGGAAAATTGGGGCGCGATAACCTTTATTTGTTGGCTCAAGATGATAATGAAGAGCATGAGCTGTTTATCGATATTCCACGCGAGACGTTGTTGCAACAGCTGCAAGCCGATATTTTGCATCTGGAAGAGCATCAAGATGATCACATTCTTGACAGCAGCACTCACAAACCGACCATCAACAGCCACGATCGATCTCTAACTATTCATGCGTGTCATAGCCCAATGCGTGAAGTGGAAGTATTGCATGATGAGCTGTTGGCCATGTTTGACCGTGATTCAACGCTTAAACCGCGTGATGTCATTGTAATGGTGGCGGACATCAACGCTTACAGTCCCTATATTCAAGCTGTGTTTGGTAATGCGCCCGGTGAACGTTTTATTCCGTATTCGATTTCTGACCGAACCGCGAATCAAGAGAGTCCAATCTTAAATGCATTTATCCAGTTGGTGAATTTGCCGCACTCACGTTGTTTGGCGTCTGAGCTGCTAGAGCTACTGGAAACGCCAGCCATGATGAGCCGATTTGAGCTGGATAACAGCGAATTTGAACTGGCGAAACGCTGGGTGGAAGAGTCTGGTATTCGCTGGGGGCTGAATGGCACTACCGCTCAAGAATTTGAACTGCCAGAGACAGAGCAGAACACCTGGCAATTTGGTCTTTCTCGCATGCTATTGGGTTATGCGATGCCTGCTTCGACTGCATTGTTTGAACATGGCGAACAGGCTTACGCACCTTATAACGAGGTGCAAGGGATGAACGCTGAGTTGGCCGGTAAACTGGCGCACTTTATTGAAACGGTCAGCCGTTACCGAACGTTGCTGGCTCAAACCCAAGCGATTGATGAGTGGCGAGAAGTACTCAGCAACCTGCTTGATGATTTCTTCGCTGTCGATCTGGATGGTGAAATGGCGCTGAAATCCATTCGCGACACTTTGGTTTCCCTTAAGGAGCAACTGGCCGATGCGGGTTATCATGAAGCTATCGCGCCAGCAATCATCAGTGAATACCTCACTAACAAGCTATCGGGTACACGCGTGAGTCAGCGTTTCCTTGCCGGACAAGTGAACTTCTGTACCCTGATGCCAATGCGTTCGATTCCTTTCAAAGCAGTGTGTTTGTTGGGAATGAACGACGGGGTATATCCGCGTTCTATGCCGCCAGAAGGTTTCGATTTGATGAATGGCAGGACTCGACGAGGCGACCGTTCACGTCGTGACGACGACAGATACCTGTTTCTGGAAGCTATGCTCTCTGCGCAGCAAAGTCTGTATATCAGCTATGTTGGTCGCTCAATTCAAGACAACACTGAACGTGTACCGTCAGTGCTGGTGAGTGAGTTATTGGAATACTGCCAGCAAAACTATGGTTTAGCAGGTGATGAAGCTCTGCCAAGTGATGATTCAGGCAAAAAGCTGGTGGATAAGATATCCACTGTTCACTCTATGGTGCCGTTTAGTCCACAAACTTTCTTAAGTGAAGCGGGCAGTTACGCCAAAGAATGGTTGCCAGCGGCGTTGCGTCAGGGCACGCCAAGTGGTGAATTTAATTTACCGCTGGATGATTATTTGCTGGATGTGAGTTATCCGTTAGAGCTTGATTTGGTTGAGTTACAACGCTTTTGGCGGCTTCCGGTACAGTATTTTTTCAATCGTCGCTTAAAAGTCGTTTTTGAACCGCCATTAGCGGTGATGGAAGATGATGAACCTTTTGCGCTGGATGGTTTGAACAGCTACCAGCTGCGCGATAGTTTGCTTGATGTGTTGCTCAGTGTTGATGTTCAAGCGGATAAAGAAGCAAGGTTACAGCAGTTTATTCAACAGCAACGTGCTCAGGGCAAATTGCCTGTCGGCGCTTTTGGTGAACTGGAGTTTGAAGCAAACCGCGTTCAAACCGAAGAGGTGTTAGAGAAAATCCACTTCTTATGTCAGTCACCGCTGGATGATTTTGAAGTCAATATCACCAGTCAGGTACTGGGAGAATCTAAGCCAGTTCAGTTAACCGGATGGATAACCAAGCGCTTCCAATCCGGTTTAGTTCGTTATCGTAGCGGTTCCATTCGGTCACAAGATTTGCTGGCAGCTTGGATAGATCACCTGTGCCATGCTGCTATGGGGGTTGTCAGCAAAACTCACTTGGTTGGTTATGATCGCAAAGAAGGTGTTGTGCACCAGATTCTGCCTCCGGTTGAAAGCAGCGAGCTGGCCAAACAGTTGTTGGATGAGCTTATCCGCCTTTTTTATCAGGGGATGGCATCACCCATCGCCTATTTCCCGAAAACGGCATTAGCCTGTATTGAATCCGGATTCAGCCGTGGAAAATGGGTAGAAGATGAAGAGAAATCTTTGAAAAAAATGTCCGAATGTTTTAACGACGGATACGCCACAACTGGTGAAGGTAATAACGCATATATCGCACGAATCTGGCCAAGTTGGAATGACGAACTTGCTCAGCAGGCACGACTGCTTTCCGGCTTAGTGCTACAAGCACCTAGGTTGCAGTTAGTGGATAGTGCTGATGCGGTTGATAACGCAAATAAAGCGGATAGTGCAAATGAGTAACAGAAGTACAGGAATAAGTGGCCGCCAGAAAATCATTATTGGTGTAGGGCGTTCGCTGTACGGCCACAGGTCAGAGGGACCATAATTCGGTGTTAATGCAGGCAGCGTTTTAAAACGGATAGTTTGTATAACCTATAAGTGGTTATTTTATAAACTAAGTTTGCATTAAGTGGGTGCAGTGTAATGTTCCAAGTTGGTGCGTTCTGTGAAGCTACTCGCATAACTATCTGAGCGCTGACGCTTGCATTCACCAACATATAAATTCTTAAACAAGATCACATAAATTTTGCGACACAATTATTGGTTTAACGAAAGGCATAATAACGAATGAATCTTCCTTCCAGTATCGTAGCTACGCCACTAGATGCCATGACGTTTCCACTACATGGCGCGCGTTTGATAGAAGCTTCTGCGGGTACAGGTAAAACCTTCACCATTGCGGGGCTCTATTTGCGCCTGCTGCTGGGACATGGAAGTGAAGAAAGCCGCCATCAAGTGCCTTTAACCGTTGAGCAAATCTTAGTGGTGACCTTTACTGAAGCGGCGACCGCTGAACTACGCGACCGTATCCGAGCACGCATTCATGATGCTCGCTTAGCCTTCTCTCGTGGTCATAGCGACGACCCCGTGATTGAACCTTTACTCAATGATTATGCGGATCACGCTTACGCAGCCAAGCTTCTACTGGATGCTGAACGCCAGATGGATGAAGCGGCGGTTTATACCATTCATGGTTTCTGTCAACGAATGCTGACGCAAAATGCTTTTGAATCAGGCAGCCGCTTTAACAATGAATTTGTCACCGATGAAAGTCATCTGAAAGCGCAAGTCGTCGCCGACTACTGGCGTCGTCAGTTCTATCCTTTGCCATTAAATTTGGCGGCCGAAGTTCGACGCTTGTGGTCGTCCCCCGCTGTACTGTTAGAAAAAATTGGTGGCTATTTATCGGGTATTCCTTTGTCACTGACCACACCTATGATGGACGGCGATCTGGCGGGACTGCATAAAAATAATCTGCTGAAAATTGATGCTATCAAGAAGCAATGGCTTGTTGCGCTTGAGGATATTGAGCCAAGTATTGCCGGCTCCGATCTGCATAAGAACTCTCAAAATGCATTATTGAGACGTATCGAAAGTCTGACTCAGTGGGCGAGTTCTGCTACACACGATTTGCTGGTGCCTGAAGCGTTATCGGAGTTTGCTCAAAGTAAACTGACGGAGAAATCTAAGAAAGGTAATCCGCCTCAACTTGAGATTTTTAACGTGATTGAACAGTTCTTAGCTGAGCCAATAACGATTGAAGCGCCTTTAGTTGCTCACGCTATTCATCATTGCCGCGCCATGTTGGCGAAAGCCAAAGCGAGTAAGCAGTGGTTGTCGTTTGATGACCTGCTAAGTCAACTGTCTGCGTCTATCGACGGCGATGAGCAAGGCTTGCTAGCAGAGCGCATTCGCCATCTTTATCCGGTGGCAATGATCGATGAATTCCAAGATACCGATCCGCTGCAATACAGTATTTTTAGCCGCATTTATCTGAACAATCCGGAGTGTGGCTTGTTTATGATCGGTGACCCTAAACAAGCGATTTACGCCTTCCGCGGCGCTGACATTTTCACCTACATTAAAGCGCGTAATCAGGTTGCTGCTCATTACACCTTGGGAACCAACTGGCGTTCAAGCGCCGATATGGTAGAGGCGGTTAACCAAGTATTTGAGCTGGCTGACAGCCCGTTTATTTATGATGCTGATATTCCTTTCTTGCCTGTTAAACCAAACCCGTACGCCGCTAAAAAAGAGTGGCTGTTAAACGGCGAGAAACAACCCGCATTGAATTATTGGTTGCAAGAAACGGAAGGTTCGCCAGTAACCAAAGGCAGTTATTTGGATGTTATGTCGCAGGCTACAGCGAGTCAGATTCAAACCATTTTAACGGCGGCGCAGCAAGGTCAGGCACACTTTAATAGTGGCAAAGACAAAGCGATTCAAGCGGGTGACATCGCCGTACTGGTTCGCACGGGTAATGAAGGGCGAATGATTAAAGAAGCACTGGCGAAACAAGGTATTGCCAGTGTGTATCTGTCTAACCGTGATAGCGTGTTTACCAGCTCTATTGCTCAAGATATTCAACGTTTACTGCAAGCCGTGCTTACCCCAGAAAATGACAGAGCGCTACGCGCGGCTTTAGCCTCGCCATTGTTTGCGCTGAATTCGAAGCAGCTTGATGCACTCAATAACGATGAAAACGAGTGGGAAAAAGCCGTTAACGAGTTTAAGCAGTACCGACAGCTTTGGCTTGAGCGTGGCGTGCTGCCAATGCTTCGATCTGTTTTAAGCCTTCGTCATATTGCAGAACGCTGGTTAGAAGAGACGGATGGAGAGCGAAATCTTACCGATTTCATGCACATCAGCGAACTGTTGCAACAAGCCACTCAAGATATCGATAGTGACCACGGCTTGTTACGTTGGTTGGCTCAAACGATCACCGATGCCGAGCAAGGCATGGGGGGCAATGACGAAGCGATTCAACGTTTGGAGTCAGAAAGAAATCTGGTGCAGATCGTTACCATCCACAAATCCAAAGGTTTGGAATACGATTTGGTGTTTTTGCCGTTTGTGGTCAGCTATCGAGAAGCGAGCGAAGGTAAGTTTTACGACACTGCCAGCGGTGAAACCCTGCTGGATATCACTGGTGATAAACAGGCTCTGCAACAAGCAGACAAAGAACGTTTAGCGGAAGATTTGCGTTTGATTTATGTGGCATTAACCCGCTCGGTTTATGGCTGTTTTATCGGTGTTGCCCCTCTGCGTAATGGGCGTTCAATCAAAGAGCCAACGGGTGTTCATCACAGCGCTATCGGCTATCTGTTGCAAAACGGGCAGGAAGGGGGGATTGATCTCTTGACTCAGTCCGTTCAATCCCATGCAAAACACTTATCTTCTGTCTTTGTTACTTCGCCTCCAGAAGCACATGACACCGTTTTTACGCCGTCAGAACAAACACTGCCTGCTCTTAAAGCCAAGGAGCTGCAAAGTGAGATTGACCGTTTTTGGCGTATTACCAGTTACTCGGGTTTGGTGAAACAGGGCAGTCATCAAAAAGAACATGACGCGACAATTGAGATTGCGGGTTTCGATGTGGATTCTGCGGACGAACACGATGACCAGACAGAGACGGAAATAGAGCGAACCATTTTCACTTTTCCGCGAGGCGCGCGTCCCGGTACTTTCTTGCACACCGTGTTTGAAGAGGTTGAGTTCACTGAATCTGCAACCAGCGAGCGCAACACGCAAATCATCAGTCATCTGCTGGAACTAGAACAGCTAGAGATGGAATGGTTACCTGTGATCCAAAAGCTGGTGGACGATGTGTTGGCGACTCCGCTAGATGGTAAAAAGTTACTGCTTAACCAAAAACAGCCTCATCAGAGATTGGTTGAGATGGAATTTTTGTTGCCGATTGAAGTGCTCACCGCACCGGCGTTAAACCGTGTGGTTCAACGGCATGATCCTCTTTCGGCCAAAGCTGGTGATCTTGGTTTCTATACCGTTCAGGGGATGCTGAAAGGCTTTATCGATTTAGTGTTTGAGCATGAAGGCAAATACTATGTTCTGGACTGGAAATCGAATCATTTAGGCAATGAAGTCGAGGCTTACCACGGTGAACGCTTGGCTTCAGCAATGGCAGAACACAGATACGATCTGCAATATCAGTTGTATGCATTAGCACTGCACCGCTTTTTAAAAAGTCGCTTAGCGGATTATGACTACAACAAACACTTCGGTGGTGTTTACTATCTGTTCCTGCGCGGTATGGATGGCAAAGCGCAGCACGGTATTTTCAATGCAAAACCAAGCCAAACAATGTTAGAAGAACTGGATTTATTAATACAAGGTAAAGAGCCGGATGAACGCACAAACTCTGCTGGGCAAATGGAGCTAGGATTATGAGCACACAAGCTTTGGATGTGTTAGCGCGTTTGGCTAAGCAGGGCAGTATTCGCCAGCTTGATTACCAGTTTGCTCGTTTTGTTGCTTCTTTGTTGTCTGGGAATGAGTTAAATGCAGAAGATAAAAACGCTTTTTTTTTACTGGTTGCTGCTGTCAGTGCGGAGCTGGGCAAAGGCAATATTTGTCTAGCTCTGTGGGACAGTCGCGGCAGCAGCGTTGATCTGTCTGCCAAACTGGGTTTGTATGGCGAATCGGCTTTAGCGGTGAATCCTCTTTGGATAAATGCGGATTGGAATCGTATTCTGCCAAACTCAAAGTTGGTTGGTTTGCAAGGCGAGGCTGTTCCGCTGATGTTTGATGGGCAGAGGCTCTATTTGCATCGTTACTGGCATTATGAAGTGACTCTGGCACACAGATTACAGAGCTTTGGGTCACCAATGATCTTAAAGCCTACTGATGTACAAAAACTAAAAGAGCTGCTCGATGTGTTATTTGAACGCGACTACCGCTTTCTTTTTAAAGCCTTGAAAAGCAGTGAGACTTCTCAGGTCAGTCGTCAGCGAATGGTGTGTGATTTCCTTGATGTGGTCGACGATGGCCAACTGGACTGGACTGCAATTGATGCCGTGCTAACCAGCGTTCAGCGAATGGAAGATCTTAAACCGCTGGATACGCTCGTTCCTTCGAGCTGCTGTTTAAACTGGCAGAAAGTAGCAGCAGCAGTGGCCTTGACTCGTCGCTTTGCTGTCATTTCCGGAGGACCGGGAACCGGTAAAACTACAACAGTCATCAAATTGCTCGCGGCTTTAATTCGCCAATCGCAGCAGCAAGGTCATACACCGAATATTAAGTTGGTTGCACCAACAGGTAAGGCGGCCGCTCGTTTAACTGAATCTATCGGTAAAGCGGTAGAAAGTTTAGCTGTAGAGCCGGAGTTAAAATCTGCCATTCCAACCACCTCCAGTACTATTCATCGTCTGCTTGGTGCTATTCCGGGCAGCGCTGAATTTCGTCATCATAGCAAAAACCTGCTGCACTTAGATGTGCTGGTGGTGGATGAGGCTTCCATGGTGGATCTGTCCATGATGGTCAAACTGGTTGATGCACTGCCTAGCCATGCACGTTTGATTTTACTTGGTGATAAAGACCAGCTCGCTTCTGTTGAAGCGGGGGCGGTGTTGGGTGATATCTGCACATTTATTGATAACGGCTACAGCGCCGCGCAAGGCAAGTTGCTCTCTGAACTGACGGGCTTCCACTCCTTGGGCAATCCAGTTTCATCTACCCACACTAAGACTTCGCACAGCAGCGTTGCAGATAGCTTGTGTATGCTGCAAAAGAGCTACCGTTTTGATGCCCGATCCGGTATTGGACAATTGGCTAAAGCGATAAACAGTGGCAGAACCGCGAAGGTGGATGAAGTCTGGAATCAAGATTTCTCGGATATTAACCACTACCCGTTAAGCAGCGACAACTATAACCAGATGATCAAATCTTTGGTGGACGCTTATTCTGTTTATCTTCAACGAGCAGGTAAGCGTAACAAAGCTAATGTCACAACTGATGCTGTTGAAAGCTTGCAGCTTGAAACGATGGCAAGTAAAGCCAAGGCGGTATTAAAAGCATTCAGTCAAAGTCGTTTATTGTGTGCGGTTCGTGAAGGTGACTTTGGTGTGGTGGGGCTGAATCATCGTATTGAGCGTGCTTTGGCGGCTCGTAATTTGATAAAGACTCAGCAGGAGCTTTGGTATCACGGTCGCCCTGTAATGGTGACACTGAACGATCACTCTCTTGGTTTGTATAACGGTGACATAGGCATATGTATGCGAGATGAAGAGGATGCCGAGCAAAGGCTGAAAGTCTATTTCGAGCTTCCTGATGGTAGCGTAAAAGCTGTATTGCCAAGCCGAGTTCCTCAACATGAAACCGCGTTTGCCATGACGATTCATAAATCACAGGGTAGTGAGTTTGAATTCACCGCGATGATTTTGCCGCCAGAGTACAGTCCGATAGTGACGCGTGAACTGATCTATACAGGAATTACCCGAGCGAAAGAGCGTCTGGCTTTGTATTGTGATATCGGAGTGCTGAAACGAGGTATTCAGTTTAAGACTGAACGAGCGAGTGGATTGGTTGAACGCTTAAAAGGGTAACTTCACGGTTCTGGTTGAGACAATGAGTCGTTACTAATGTTTAGTTAATAAGTACGTAGGCAGAGATTCTGGCAACCTTCCTTGGCTGCCTAGCGAATTGACAAAAGGTGTTAGCAAACAGCTTTTGAAAAAGTGATATTGCGAATCTTATAGCGCGTTTGTGAGCCTAAGATAAAGCTTTTTAGGTAGTCACTGACGGGAAACACGCAATGTACATCTAGACCTTCTAGGAAGTTATGATCTGCCATATCCCAGAAGCTTTGTAGCGAATTACAAATTACGGTTTTCATATAAATTAGTTTGCTCTTCAATAAGTTATTTATCGTTGAAGCAATCCGTGCTCTCCCTAAGTTAAGTCCTTAGGTAGAATTCCAACTCAATGCAATAAGGTGATCTATGTCACGACTGGCGAGATTTTACACAGCTCTGTGTTGTATGAAAAGTGATTAATTAATGAACATCTAAAATACAAATTAATATACTAATTATTCAATCAATAGCAGATATAAATGTTGCACCTGCTATTGATTGATTATTTTTATGTGACTAAAGCTTAAGAATGAGTATTTTTGAGCGACGTTGATAGTTGTAGAGCTGACGTTTTGACATAGGCAGTGCATCGACACCGTATTCGATGAACCCCTGCTCTCTGAACCAGTGCAAGCTGTGGGTGGTTAATACAAATAACTTATTTATATTCATAAGTTTAGCTTGTTGTTTCATATGGCGAAGCAGTAAAGCACCACGGTCACCATCGCGGTATTCGGTGTGAATAGCCACACATGCCATCTCAGCCATATCCTCTTCTGGATAAGGATAAAGTGCCGCACAACCAATGATCAGACCATCTTTTTCAATAATGGTGAATTTGTGAACCTCTTGCTCTAATTGCTCACGTGAACGACGCACCAATATGCCTTGTTCTTCCAGTGGGCGAATCAGATCAAAAATACCGCCGATATCATCGATCTGTGCCTGGCGAAGTTGCTCGGTACTCGCTTTTACAATTTGTGTACCGATACCATCAAAAGAAAACAGTTCTTGGATCAACGCTCCGTCTTCCTTGTAACTGACCAAATGGCTACGAGGAACACCTGCTCGGCAAGCAGCCACGGCTGCTTTTAAGAAACGCAGTGCGCCCGATCTTTCCTCGCCGTTGGAATCGTCTCCAGCTTCCATTTTTTCAATCAGGTTATTCACTTCAGCAGGGTACAGTTCTGCAATCGAATTACCTTCGCTGTCCATGATGCCTTGTTCAGAACAGAAGCCGATCAGCTTTTCAGCTTTTAATCTTATCGCAACTTGTGTCGCAACTTCTTCTGAGAGCAAGTTAAAACATTCGCCAGTGACTGAACTAGCAATTGGGCCTAGCAGGACAATAGATCCTTGGTCGAGCATACGGTTAATGCCATCGATATCAATTCGACGAATTTTCCCGCTGTGGCAATAATCGACACCATCATCTATACCTAGTGGTTGAGAGATCACAAAATTTCCGCTGACCACATTGAGCTGAGTACCGGCCATTGGCGTGTTGTTTAAGCTCATAGAAAGGCGTGCGGTTATCGCGTGTTGAAGCTGACCTGCTGCTTGCATAACTAAGCCTAAAGCTTCTTCATCAGTGATTCGAATGCCTTTGTGATACGGAGTGGTGTGGTTATTTGTCTCTAAAATCTGATTTATTTGTGGGCGCGCGCCGTGAACTAGTACTACTTTGACACCAAGACTATGTAGCAGTGCTAGATCACTAATAATATTCGCGAAATTTTTATCGGCAATCGCTTCACCGCCCACCATAACAACCATGGTTTTTCCACGGTGAGCGTTAACATAGGGAGCTGACTGTCTAAAGCCTTTAACAAGAGCGGTACTACGAATTTTCACTGATGGCACTCTTTATGTTTATGGTTGTTTAAATATGTCTGGATAATGACTTTTTATTCATCTGTGAGCAAGTGGTTTTTAGTAGGTTAACGCGACTATTTTTTTGTAACGCTGTATTGGCAGTGTTGATTTAAATAAGTTCTAAGTAAGAGATACGATGCCTAAAGCAGCTAAATTAAATAGAGACCAAATGTTTAATAATTCACAACAAGACACTGCCGCGAATGGCAGTGGTGTGAAAAATAGAAAACGGTTGGAACTCTTCCTAATCTTACTCTTGGTTTTGGGAAGTATTGTAGCGGCGATTCTTTACGGAAATGTGATTGACCGAATAAAAAGCACCCTTGCGCCGAAACAAGAGATTTACGGAGTCTGGGTGGAGCAAGATGTGGCTTATTACTCAACTCGTAGGCTGGAAATTGGTCCTGACGGTATTACGATGGAAGGGCGTGTTTATACCACGCGGTACGATTTCGACGGACACTATTTAACCTTCGAGGTTGCGGGGCAGGAATACAAGTTTCAAATGACGAACCCTGAGAACACGGAAATGAAGCAGATAACCAGCGCTCATTACAAACCCATTTTCCGAATGTCAGGAAAAAACTAATTTAACAATTTCGCAATTGCGCTTCGGTAGTTAGTTTGTCATCCTTTCGGTCGAATTCAATATGGGATGCCTTCAGTGAACAAACGCCTTCTTTCTCTTGCCAGCTTAGCGCTTCTGTTTGGTTGTGCTCAACCGACCGACCGAGCGCAACAATACATAGACGAACCTTTTGCCAGAACACTGAATAAAGTGGATGTGGTGGAATCCAATAAACCGCGCGACTTTACTGAATTTGCCAAGCAAAGTGAGCAAGTGGTTGTTAATTCTCCTTCTATGGCTAAAACCTTTGGCCCTCTCTATGAGAAGCTTAACGAGTGGGTAATAGAAAGTGGCGATACCACTCAGCTCTCTCAGTTTGGTATCCAGTCTGCTCAGTTAGGCGGCGGTGATAGTAACGGTAATGTTTTGTTCACTGGGTATTTTTCTCCGGTGATAGAGCTGCGTCATACTCCAGACGAAACCTTTAAGTATCCCGTTCACAGCATGCCTAAGTGTGAAATTGAGTGTCCGACACGAGCACAAATCTACGATGGCGCACTTGATGGACAAGGGCTTGAGCTAGGATATGCGGCAAACCGAATTGATCCTTTTATTATGGAAGTGCAGGGCAGTGGCTTTGTGCACTTCGGTGATGATGACACTTTAGAATACTTCGCTTATGCAGGTAAAAATAACAAAGCTTACATCAGTATTGGCAAAGTGCTGATTGAGCGAGGACTGGTTGAACGGGAAAAGATGTCGCTCAAAGCCATCAATGAGTGGGCACACTCGAATGATGAAGCAACAGTGAAAGAGCTTCTGGAACAGAACCCTTCTTATGTCTTTTTCCAACCAAGAGCGGCTGCACCTGTAACGGGGACGGCAGGTATTCCTTTATTACCAATGGCATCGGTAGCGGGCGATCGCACTCTATTTCCGATGGGCACACCTATTTTGGCTGAAGTGCCTTTGTTGAATGCGGATGGCACTTGGTCTGGCGCTCACCAATTACGTTTGCTGATTGTGTTAGACACAGGTGGCGCGGTAAAACAGAACCATCTCGACCTTTATCATGGTATGGGACCAAGAGCGGGTACTGAAGCGGGGCACTACAAACATTTTGGCCGTGTTTGGAAATTAGGTCTTGAGAACTCGCCACTGCAGGCGCCTTGGGCATTACCACCCGAAAAATTGGAATAACTTTTTAGCCTGCTAGTTATTGTCTGCCTGCAACGCCAATAAGTTTGGCGGAGTTTGGATGTGATGGTCTGGACATTTATATTAAGAGTGCGTATAAATCGCACTCTTTCTTTTTGAACCCTCTTTAATTTGGATTGTTGTCATGCGTGAACTCGATACTCCAGCCTCAGATAGCTATAACCAACGATTCGGCGGTACTCGTCGACTGTATGGCAATAGCGAAGTCGATATCCTACGTGCAGCGCACGTATGTGTTATTGGTATTGGCGGTGTGGGTTCATGGGCTGTTGAAGCGTTGGCAAGAACTGGTATTGGTGAATTGACGCTGATTGATATGGATGATGTTTGTGTGACCAACATTAACCGTCAAATCCATGCTATGTCTGGCACTGTTGGTCAGAGCAAAATTGAAGTGATGGCGGAACGCGTTAAGCTAATTAACCCTGAGTGCAAAGTTAATTTGATTGATGATTTCATCACGCCTGACAACCAGCATGAGTATCTGACCAAAGATTATGACTATGTGTTGGATGCGATTGACAGTGTGAAGGCAAAAGCCTCTCTGCTTGCTTATTGCCGTAGTAACAAGATCAAAGTGATTACGATTGGTGGGGCTGGTGGTCAAACCGATCCGACGCAAATTAAAGTGGCCGATCTGACCAAAACTATTCAAGATCCTCTGGCGAAGAAGATCAAAGATCGTCTGCGTCAGCACCATAATTTCCCGACCAATCCGGCACGCAAGTTTGGCATCGACTGTGTTTTCTCAACGGAGCATCTCAAGTACCCACAAGCGGATGGTTCAGTATGTGCGACCAAATCGACAGCAGAAGGTCCTAAACGTATGGATTGTGCGTCTGGTTTTGGTGCTGCTACCGTCGTTACCGCAACATTTGGTTTTGTTGCCGTTGCGCGTATCGTAGAAAAAATCATTCAGAAACACAGTAAGTAATCACTGGAGTATTGTTCATGACTGCTTTGCCGACTTCACCTTTTGGCACAGAAATCACCAGCGAAGATATAGTGCAGACCATGCAACAGTTTAAAGGCTGGGAAGATCGCTACCGTCAGGTTATTCAGTGGGGAAAAAAGCTACCTGTGATGCCAGAAGAACTAAAAAGTGAACAAGTAACGGTTTCTGGTTGTGAAAGCTTAGTCTGGTTGGTTAGCCAGCAAGAAAATGGTATCTGGCATTTCTGCGCCGATTCTGATGCTCGTATCGTACGTGGTTTGATTGCGTTAGTGATGGCGGCGTTTGAAGGCAAGACTTCACAACAGATTCAAGATTTCGATGTGGATGGTTATTTTGAACAACTCGGTCTTATTACACATTTAAGCCCTTCTCGTGGAAATGGTCTAAAAGCTATTATCGATAAAGTAAAAGAGATCGCTGTTTAGCTTTTACTTTTGCATCATTCCCTCATTGAGTGGAAAGAATGATCAGCTATAGCCTAGCAGGGAAGCTAGGCTAAATGTTGACTGCCACAGGAAGTGGCATTCAACATGGTAGCTAGAAATCATTCTTGGAAGTCAATGAAAAAAGGGAATGTTGGCAAACGGGTTTTTTGGTTACTTTTTTACCTGTAGAAAAAAGTGACATAGCCGCAATTTATGCGGCTATTAAGTAAAAAACAAATGAGCCTTACAGCATATCGACAGCTTTTTCGATAGCTACAATTAAGCGGTCGACATCCTCATCCGTATTGTAGATACCAAACGAAATTCTCACGGTTCCTTTTACACCAAACGCTTCCATCAGAGGATGGGCGCAATGATGTCCTGCGCGAACAGCGATTCCTTGTTGATCAAGCAAAGTCGCTAAATCTTGATGATGAACACCATCCATAACAATACTTAAGACACTGGCGTTACTTTGGTAACCCAATACACGAATGTCATCAATCGCACTTAATGCCTGATAAGTTTTGTGTTGGAGCTGATGAATATGATCTTCGATGGCATTTCTATCAAAGCTTTCATACCAGTCAATTGCACAGCTTAAAGCTATCGCTCCTGCTACGTTTGGAGTGCCTGCTTCAAATTTGCCAGGTAAGCCTGAGAAGGTTGTGCCAGAGAACGACACTTTCTCGACCATCTTGCCGCCTCCGTGCCAAGGTGGCATCGCCTCTAGCAGATCTAACTTTCCGTAAAGAACCCCAATACCCGCAGGAGCATAGAGTTTGTGACCAGAGAATACGTAGAAATCAGCATCTAATGCAGAGACATCCACTTTTTCATGCACTATGCCTTGAGCGCCATCGACAACGACAACCGCCCCTTTAAGCCGAGCCGCTTGAATAACTTCCTCAATCGGTTGACGGCATCCCGTCACGTTAGTGATATGAGCTAATGCGACGATCTTGGTGTTAGTGGTCAGCAACTGATGGAATGCCGCTAAATCGAATTCGCCATCTTGCGTCATTGGTACTTTTACAATCGTCGCACCCGTTTGTTGTGCAACGATCTGCCAAGGCACGATATTCGCGTGATGTTCCATCTCACTAATCAGTATTTCATCACCGACGTTGAGCGTGTTTCTCGCATAGGTTTGAGCGATCAGATTCAGCGCTTCGGTGGCGCCGCGAGTCCAGATAATACTCTTACTGCTCTTCGCACCAATAAATTGCGCGACATTATCTCTTGCTGCTTCAAACTGGCTGGTGGCGTGCGCGGTTAAGCTGTGACTGCCGCGATGCACATTAGCATTTTGCGCGCTGTAGTAATGAGTGATCGCATCAATGACGACTTGAGGTTTCTGAGTGGTTGCTGCGCTATCGAGATAAACCAAGGGTTCATTATTGACGTTCTGAGACAGGGCTGGAAATTGCGCACGAATGCCGTTGATATCCAGCATTTATGCCTCACCGTATTTTTCATAGTTCAGCTGTGGCACTGGAACCATAGGCAGTGCAATTTCACGAGCCAACGCTTTACCAGAGAGTAGGGCAATGATCTCAATAGAAAACTCTAACGCTGAACCTGGACCTTGGCTGGTGAGAAGGTTGTTGTTCACATCGTAAGTTACGCGACGGTTGCGCCATAAATCTTCAGGAATATGGTCTTTAAAATTCGGGTGGCCTGTCATTAACGCACCTGGGAAAAGATCATGATGAATTAGAACGACTGCCGGCGCAGCACAGATAGCAGCAACTAAGCGTCCGTCGTACTTTTGTTGCTTGATGATTTCAACCAAAACGGTGCTGTCACGGAAGTTCTCGGAGCCTTGCACGCCGCCCGGTAGAACAACAGCGTCGAACTCTTCATCTGCGATATCAACCAACTTGCAATCGGCTGTTAAGGTCACGCCACGAGACGCCTTCATGGTGAGTTTGCCTTCAAAATCGGCACTCGCCACCACGACCTGATAGCCAGCACGTACCAGAATATCAATGATGGTTACCGCTTCCATTTCCTCCGTACCCGGAGCGATAGGAACAAGTATGCGTTTAGTCATGATGTTTTCCGTATTTTTCTAATAATTGGATTTGCTTGTACAGCTCACTATTGGCTGGCACTTCTATGCCATGTTGTTGAGCTTTACGTACAAGGTAGCCTGTAATGAAGTCTATCTCGGTTTGACGACGATAGAAAATATCTTGATGCATTGATGATTTATTAGCTGCTGTGGCGCGAATGACATTGTCGATGGTGGTTGTCAGTTGCTTCCTGTCGACGGGAATCTCTTCTGCTTGCATCACACACACTAACTCGTCAATTACAGCGTTCAGTGTCGGGCGAAATCTGTCTTCTTCTAGTGCACCATTCAGACATTGGTGAATGGCTGTCAGGGGATTGATTGCGCAGTTGATGGCTAATTTATTCCACAGAGCAAGCTGTATGCTTGGGTTCCACGATACTGTCGGTAAAGCGTGGTTCAATACATCAACCAGAAAGATACACTGGCTGCCTTTTAAGTTGAAAGCGCCAAGCTGAGTTTGACCAATTCCCGTGTGTTTTACATGATGAGCGTCGACTTTAAGTGCGCCGTGGGTTGTGGTGGCGATGACGACCGGATACTCGGATATCAGTTCTGCGATGTTATCAGCAGCCCCCATACCATTATGCATAAAAAGCAAAATGGCATCTTTGTTCACATGAGGTAGGAGTGGAGTTATCGCGGCTTCAACTTGCCATGCTTTTACTGTGATCAGTAAAAGATCCGCATCGATAAGAGTCTGTGGTTGGTTATAGCTAAATAAAATTTCAGGGGAATCATCCGCTGCCAACATCCACTGTTGGTTTTGCTTAGTGCCCCACAAGGAAACCTTGTGTCCAGCCTGATGCAGCTTGTACGCCCATAGGCTGCCAATTGCACCCGGACCAACAATGACGATATTCATATTTCCCTAAAACCACCGCTAAATAATCTCTGCGGCTAAGGATAATGAGCAGGACTGGGAAAGCAATAAAAAAGGCGCCAATCGGCGCCTTTCGAGCAATTTAGACTTTTATTAGAAGTTGTATTGTAGACGGTAAATCACTAGATCTTCGTAACCTTCACGAGCTAGTTTGTTTACTGTGTAACGGTAAAGAACACCTGCAGACCAGTCTTTGTGGAAGTTCCATAGAGCATTGATACTACCGTTTAAACCGTAATCACCACCTTGAACCGCTGAGTATTCATCATTGCGTGCAAATTCGTACTCACCCCAAGTTGAGAAAGTAAAGTTTTGACCAGCAATATCAGTGTTGTAGTAACCCACCCAACCTAACATGCCGCCATTGTTGCCGCTGATGTCGCCGCTGTTAATTTGGTGTACACCAATAAATGGAGTGAACCCCCATCCTTGACCTTTAAGACCAGTGAAACCTAAACCTAGAACTCGGTTTTGCTCATGGAATGCAGCTTTATCTGCGTCAGTGTTATAAACCTGACCGTAAAGAGATACGCCTGATTCAGTAAGATTGTAGTGAATAGTACCTTTGGTTGAAGCACCACGGTCATCACCAGCACGATCTACACCTTCATAATCATAAAAACCATAGATTTGACCCCAATCGAAACCAGCACCACCTTCGATACCGATTACAGCTTGGTTGCGATCAGAAATATCACCACCGAAGTTGTCATTATCATTGCCAAATCCTTGGTCCCAAACTTGGTAGTCAGCATACATACTACCAAAACCATATAGATATTCTGCTTGAGCAGGAACCGCAGCAGCTGCAGCAATAACGCCAAGAGTAAGAAGTGATTTACGCATAAGGGTAACTCTCTATGTTTTGTATCAATTCAGGAGCGGCTTGATTACCGCCTGTCCAATTTGGGTGCATGATAGCGATTTAAATCTCAATTGAAAGTGAGAAAAGTTGCAAAAGTGGATAAACATTGTGAGTTAGATCTAATTAATTTAAATAAAAAGTGAACTAAATTTAAATTTCATTTTATTGCATTTTTAATGTGATTTTTGTCACTTAAAATTTTTCGGTTGTTGTTTTTGAAGCAGATCGATTAACCAACATGTTTTGTTAATAAAGCTTGGAAGATGATGTTTTGCTAAATATTCAGTTGGTTTATGGTTGGTATTAAACTCGTTTTGTAAGCCTTGTTTTATATGAGTGCTGGCGCTTTTTGTCTGTCTTTTTGAACGAGTTTATTAAGCATTTTTTGTGCTCAATCTAGGCAGGAAATGAAAGGGTACCTTTGTTCATTTAAAAATAATTTATGCAAGTTATTTTTATTAAATATGTTGGTTTAATCTTTTTATACAGTGGCTTATGTCAAGGTTAGAAATGAACCCATTGGGTGCTATCAGATTAATAAAACGCTATTTCAGTGTATGATGTTGGCACTGGTTATCAATGAAGGAATACCATGGCGGAGCCGATAGATAAGAAAACCTTTCTTACCATCTTTACCACAGTCTTTTTGCCGATGTTTTTGGCGGCTATCGATCAAACACTGTTAGCAACCGCAACACCCGTAATGGTCAGAGATCTGGGTAATATTCAGCTTTCATCTTGGATTGCAATTGGTTATATGCTTGCGGGTGCCGCTTCCGTACCTGTGTATGGTTGGCTTGGTGATCAGTATGGTCGTAAAAAAATGCTGATGATTGCGCTCTGCATTTTTGCCGTTGGTTCTGTGGTTTGCGCGTTAGCCGTGAGTATGCACGGTTTAGTGTTTGGCCGAATTGTTCAGGGGCTAGGGAGTGGCGGCTTAATGAGCCTGTCTCAAGCTTTGATTAGTGAATATGTTCCGCCTAGACAAAGAGCCAAGTTCCAAGGTTATTTTGCCTCTTTGTTTGCTTTATCCAGTATCTGTGGCCCTGTGCTTGGTGGTGTTGTGGTGACCTATCTAACTTGGCATTGGTTGTTTTGGTTTAACTTACCCCTAATTGGATTTGCACTGTATCGTTTAGCAAAACTGGAACAAGTGAGCCGTAAAGCCGAGAAAAAGCCGATAGATTTCTTTGGATTAATTCTATTTCCAAGCATGATGACTGCGATTATCTATTGGTTATCTGCTGGTGGGCATTACTTCCCGTGGGACTCTTCAACCAGTTTAACGCTTCTCGCTACTTTCTCTGTGTTGCTAGTTGTGTTTGTTGTGCAACAAAAAAGGGTTTCTCACTCGTTTCTTCCTTTGCGGCTTCTAGTGCAAAAAGAAATCTATATTCCACTCACTTCCACCTTCTTATTTGCAGCGTGCTTGTTTTCATTGGTGTTCTTCTTACCGATTTATCTTCAGGTGGGGCTCAATACTTCCGCAGCGACTGCTGGACTACTGTTGATGCCGTTGTCTGCGGGAATGATTAGTGGTTCTTATATTACAGGTAAGGTTATCGCCAAAACGGGTATCCCTAAATGGATGCCTGTGATGGGCATGTCGTTAAGCTGTCTGGCATTTTTCTCATTGGCGATGTTTGATTTCGGGCCTTATGTTGTGAGTTTATTTGGTTGCTTATGTGGTTTGGGATTCGGAACGGTTATGCCGTCGACTCAACTGCAAATTCAGACCATTGCTGGAAAAGAAAATTTAGGCCGAATCACATCAATGGGATCGCTAAGCCGTTCTGTCGGAGCTTCTGTGGGTACTGCGGTGTTTGGTACATTGATTTACTCACTGATTCCGAATTTCAGTGCAGAAGGCTCACTCAGTGAGTTACTCAATACACCGCAGCCTGTGATTTCTAATGCTTTCCAGACGGGTTTCTTGCTCGCAGGGACTCTTGCTCTTATCTGCGCGGTGAATGCCGCAAGAGCACCGCGCATTCATTTAGATGACTACGAATAACTCAGTGGGTAAACAAGAGGGAACCTAAGGTTCCCTCTTGTTTTTATTTCACTATTTTTTCTTCTACCAGTTCTTCTTTGTGCTCTTTCGCTTTATTTAGCATGTTTGTGAAGTAATGACGCAATGTATACAACATGATCAAACTTGGAATAACCATCAAAGCCGTCAAAATGAAGAACAGCGACCAATCATTTAAGTAGTCCGCCAGCTCGCCACTGAAAGAGGCCAGCGTGGTGCGGCCGAAGTTGCCTAATGAGGCTAGCAAGGCGTACTGAGTTGCAGAGAATGCCTGCCCCGTCATCACCGTCAAGAAGGAGACGAAGGCGACAGTTGAAAACGCTGTCGTGAAGTTATCAACAATAATGGTGGCGAGGAACAGATGTTCATTTGGACCAACTTGAGCAATCCAAGAGAACATTAAGTTACTGGCTGACATGGCGATACCACCAATCATCAAACCGCGGACAATGCCGAAACGCACGTTTACCATACTGCCAAGTAGGGTAAACAGCATAGTAATACCCCAGCCAATCAATTTGGAGTAGTAACCAATCTGCTCGTTGCTGAAGCCGATTTCTTTGTAAAACGCGATAGACATTCTGCCTAGGAACGCTTCACCAATCTTAAATAGGAAAACGAACAACAACAGTGTAATTGCCACCGAAGTACCGTTGCGGCGGAAGAAATCAATAAATGGTTCCAATACGGTTACACTCAACCAAGCCATGGTTTTTGAGTGAACCACTCTGTTGTGTCGCTGTTCGGCTTGTTTCTGCAGTGCTTCTCGGTTGGTGTTAGGTTCGCCAACCAGAAGAGTAAACAGAATCAATACACCAACGATGGCAGCCATGCCGTAGTACACGCCATTCCAGCCCATTGAATCAGCGTTGATAAATGCCAGATAGCCGGGAACTGAATAGCCCGTCCACCAACCAATCACCGCCATAGCAGAAGCTTGTGGCAGTTTACTGGATTCCGATTTTGGAAAGGTATCAATACGAAATGCATCAACCGCAATATCTTGAGTTGCCGAAGCAATCGCAATACCTAAGGCGAGCATGGACGTCAGCATCAGGTTTGTCGCTGGGTTCACGCCAGCAATAAACAGCGTACAAATTAAAATCAGAACCTGACAAAGGAGTATCCAACTGCGGCGCTGTCCAAGCAGTGAGTGCAAGACGGGTAAGCGAACTCGGTCAACCGCAGGTGCCCACAAAAAGTTAATCGCATAGACCGCAAACACACTGCCAAAATAGCCAATGGCGCTACGAGTCAGCCCCGCATCCTTTAACCAGCCAGACATGTTCGAGCCAATCAATACCCAAGGGAAACCGCTGGAGCATCCGAGCATCAATACCCAAAGCAGACGCTTATCGAAGTAGCTACGAATAGTCTCAACCCAAGTGAGAGATTGATTTTCTTGTTGCATGGACCTTTCCTTGTCGGAAAAAGAGCTCCGAATAGATCGGAGCTTTAGGTGTTATTTAATCAGAGTGGCGTTGGTGATGATGATAGGTGTTACAGGAACATCCTTCATGTAGCCAATTGATCGAGTAGGTTGTTGAGCCATCTTTTGAACGACTTCAAAACCTTTGGTGACTTGACCGAACACAGCGTAGCCTGGTGGGCGTTGACCGTAGTTCAGAAAATCGTTATCAACGAGGTTGATATAGAACTGACGCGTGGCTGAATTTGGATCGTTGGTACGAGCCATAGCAATTGTCGCGGTGTCATTGCGTAAACCGTTGCTCGCTTCATTTTGAATTGGAGCATAGGTGCTGACTTGCTTCATATCGGTATCAAAACCGCCACCTTGTGCCATAAAGCCTGGGATAATGCGGTGGAAGATAGTACCGACATAACTGCCGTCTTCAACGTAGCGAAGGAAGTTGGCTGCACTGATTGGCGCCTGTTCTTCGTTCAATTCAATGGTGAAAGTGCCTAAAGTGGTTTCAACTTCAACTTGAGGTCCTGCCCAAACATAGCTGCTCGCTGCAATAGCGATCGCAGCCAAAGAGCCTTTCACCATGGACATTCTTTTCACCATGGATAGTTTTTTAACCATGGAAACGCTCCTTCATGTAGTTTTGCAGTTCTGTGTCTGCTGCGATTTCTTTAAGAACAAGGTTCACAACATCATTGAGAACTTGTTCAATATCTTCATTTGAAGCGCTTAGAGCACCAGTACGTTTTGCTGTACCTGTATAGCTTTTCACTAATTTACCTTTAGGTGTTTCTGCTGTCAGCTGTAGCAGAACTTTACCGTTCATCTCATTTTCCATGATGGTATGAGTCACAGTCACCAAGGCTTCTTGGATTTCAAGCGTCAACATGTTTTCGCTGTTTACTGTGATCGTAAAACCTTGAGAATCAAACTGGCTTGAAAGTGCATTTTCCAAAGCGATACGAACATTTTGTCGTGCATGAACAGGTTCGATGTTGTTACGGCCGCTATCGACTAAAGCCACATATTGCGCAGAGCGAACGTCTTTACTAACCAAAGTGAACTTGCCGTTTGTCACGATATCACTGTTACTTAAAACAGCTGTAGGATTGAAGCTTACCTGCTGTTGCTGAGGTGCAGAGCAAGCGGCCAATAAAGCAATAGAAGCAGCGAGAACCAGTTTTTTCATGGTCAATTCCTTTCGTTTGTTTTGGCATGTCAGAAACATGCTTAAGGTCACCAGACCCTAATACTTAGTAGCTTGTAAGATAACAAATTTATTGTTGCTAGCGACAGTCTTTACTTGTGTGTGACCGAAAAGGCGAGCAAGTTTTATATCGTATCCGAGGTGGCGATTGCCGATAACCAATAATTTGCCCCCTTTTTTAAGAACTTGCTTTGAATCACAGAACATCTGCCATGCGATATGATCTGTGATTGCTTGTTGTTGATGAAAAGGGGGATTGCATACGATAAACGATGCGCTCTCTGATTCAAACTCATCTAAACAATTGTTCGCGACGCAGGTTATCTCAGGTTGTGATTGCAAATTGTCATTCAGGTTGCGTCTAGCGGCTTCCACCGCCATAAAGCTTTCGTCAACACAGGTAATCGAGGCATTAGGATTTAACCTCGACAGTTTTATCGATAACACGCCATTTCCACAACCTAGGTCGATGAAGTCCGTGAGGTCTTCACTAGGCAAATGTTCAAGCAGCAAGCGGGCGCCTTGGTCGAGGCTCTCGCCAGAATAGACATTGGGAAGATTCACTAAGCTCATCTGTTCGTTTTCGACTTCCCATCGAACTTCTTCATCCACATTTGGTACTGGTGTGCAATTGGCAAAAGAAAACACTAAGCGGTGTTTTTTCCATGCCAGAGATGTCTTAGTTTCCCCCAAATACTTCTCAAACAACTGCAGTGTTGAAGAATGAATCTCTTTTGCTTTGTTGACAGAAATAATGGGGCATTTTTCGTCTACAGATTGACGAAGCTTACTCAGAATCCACACCAAATGGCGGTTGTTTCGAGGGATTTGCATCAACACCAGATCGATGTCGTTAGGTATCTCATCCATGGTGTTGAGAAGTGTCACGTCATTGCAAGAGTTACGTTTTAAGTTTTCCAGTGTTGCTTTGTGAGCAATGAAAGAATCACTCATCATGAACACTTGATGCTGTGCTGAAAACCAACAAGTGAGTGCGCCGAATGAATCATTCAAAATCAAAATGCGTTTTGATGAGGTTAGCGCTAGCTCTTCAA
The DNA here is from genome assembly GCF_054051265.1 of Vibrio sp. C8. Lineage (NCBI taxonomy): Bacteria > Pseudomonadati > Pseudomonadota > Gammaproteobacteria > Vibrionales > Vibrionaceae > Vibrio > Vibrio sp. C8. Next base: position 97,542 of record NZ_JBPAOE010000005.1, on the reverse strand, counting down.
TATGCGAGATCAGATACTCATCACCTGCATCCCAAGCCTGCAGAAGTTCATTATTACGAATCGGGAAGCGATGAAGGGTTAGCGTATGTTCAAATAGCGAAAGCTCAGTTTTCATATTCGGTTTAATTGATAGTTTTAAAGACACTATTATTGTCTCAGATGCTCGACGATCAAGAAACATAAACCTTTCGCTGGTATTTTGTTGGTCGAACCTGTGGTTTGTGTTTGTCAAAGCAAAGCTCGCCAAAGTAAACTGTTTGTTGGTTTTGTTATATCAGTGTGTGAAAGAAGGGAGCATTATGATTCAACAAGTCATTGAGACTAAGCTACAAGATACATTTCAACCTCATCATTTACAGGTTGTGAATGAAAGCTATATGCATAATGTGGCACCCGGCTCAGAGAGTCACTTTAAAGTAGTAATTGTCACTTCGAGCTTTGAAGGGCAACGTTTGATTATGCGTCACCGTCAAGTCAATCAAACTTTGTCGGAAGAGTTAAGCAACCATATTCATGCTCTGGCTATACATACTTACACACCACAAGAGTGGGATGAGTTGAAGAAACAAGCGCCAGATAGCCCGATGTGTTTGGGTGGATAGTGATGAGCTAAGTGCTCATGAATTGCTCTTGATTTGGATGATTGTTTAACAATTTTAATACAGCAGTCATTCTGTAAAACGGCGTATAACCCATTTTTTTAAAAAAAAATGCAAAAAATACCCCTGATATTGAGGGGGTGAAAATAATTGTGCGACATATCAAAATAATGATTATTAATGCGCCTTTTAAACGAATTTGTGCCCAAATAAAATCACGAATCTAGAGATCTTGAATGGAATCGTATTCGTAAAAGGTGCTAAACTACTGCCCTTGATAAATCTCATCTCAAATCTGTAATGTGATTTTTAAAAGTATGTTGCGCTTTTGGTGATTAAACAACCAAGGCGGGCAGATATAATAATGTCGTGTCTAGAGACGGTTTAGTTTTGTCATTACACACTTCCAGTAGAAGTACTGATGACCACCGCCTCCAATTTGCGCAATGAATGAATCTTTTTCCCGATAAAGTAGTGCAAGTGCGTATGATTACAATAAAAAAGGGTTTGGACCTTCCTATCGCAGGAACTCCTTCCCAGGTGATTAATGATGGCAAAGCCATCAACAAAGTCGCCTTGCTTGGCGAAGAGTACGTCGGCATGCGTCCTACTATGCATGTTCGCGTAGGTGATGAAGTAAAGAAAGCTCAAGTTCTTTTTGAAGATAAGAAGAATCCGGGAGTGAAATTTACTTCACCGGTCAGCGGTAAAGTTGTTGAAATTAATCGTGGTGCAAAACGTGTACTTCAGTCTGTAGTGATTGAAGTTGCAGGTGATGACCAAGTGACGTTTGACAAGTTTGAAGCTAATCAATTAGGAAGTCTTGACCGCGAAGCGGTGAAAACTCAACTGGTTGATTCTGGTCTTTGGACATCGCTGCGTACTCGTCCGTTCAGCAAGGTTCCTGCAGTTGATTCGACGACTAAGGCTATTTTTGTTTCTGCCATGGATACTAATCCATTAGCAGCAGAGCCGACGGTTATCATCAACGACAATTCGGAAGCCTTCGTTGCTGGTCTTGATGTACTTTCAGCTTTGACTGAAGGTAAAGTGTACGTTTGTAAAAAAGGTACCAGCTTACCACGCTCAACTCAGTCTAATGTTGAAGAACATGTCTTTGACGGCCCTCACCCAGCAGGTTTAGCTGGTACACACATGCATTTCCTGCATCCTGTAAATGCAGAAAATGTGGCATGGTACATTAACTACCAGGACGTTATCGCTGTCGGTAAATTGTTCCTTACTGGTGAGTTATACAGCGAGCGTGTTATTTCTCTTGCGGGTCCTGTCGTAAATAATCCTCGATTAATCCGTACTGTATTAGGTGCAAGCCTAGAGCAATTGACGGATAGCGAAATGATGCCTGGCGAAGTTCGCGTGATCTCTGGTTCAGTACTAACAGGTACTAAAGCTACAGGTCCACATGCTTACTTAGGTCGTTATCACTTACAGGTTTCTGTTCTTCGCGAAGGTCGTGAGAAAGAACTGTTTGGTTGGGCAATGCCTGGTAAGAACAAGTTCTCTGTTACTCGCTCATTCTTAGGTCACTTATTCAAAGGTCAGTTGTTCAACATGACAACAACGACTAACGGTAGTGATCGCGCAATGGTGCCAATTGGTAACTACGAAAAAGTTATGCCGCTAGATATGGAGCCAACTCTGTTGCTTCGTGATCTGTGTGCTGGTGACACTGATAGTGCAGTACGCCTTGGCGCATTGGAGCTTGATGAAGAAGATCTAGCATTGTGTACCTTTGTATGTCCTGGTAAATACGAGTACGGTCCGTTACTTCGTGAATGCCTCGATAAGATTGAGAAAGAAGGGTAATTTTCATGGGCCTTAAAAAGTTTCTTGAAGACATCGAGCATCACTTTGAACCAGGTGGTAAACACGAGAAATGGTTTGCTTTGTATGAAGCTGCTGCAACTCTGTTTTACACGCCGGGTCTTGTGACAAAGAGAGGCGCTCATGTCCGTGATAGCGTTGATTTAAAACGTATCATGATCATGGTTTGGTTAGCTGTGTTCCCAGCAATGTTCTGGGGTATGTATAACGCAGGTGGCCAGGCTATCTCTGCACTTCATCACTTGTACGCAAGTGATCAACTTGCAACCATCATTGATGGCAACTGGCATTACTGGCTGACTGAAATGCTAGGCGGCACTATGTCGTCTGATGCAGGTTGGGGTAGTAAAATTCTGTTAGGTGCAACTTACTTCCTTCCAATTTATGCAACAGTATTTATTGTTGGTGGTTTCTGGGAAGTATTGTTCTGTATGGTGCGTAAGCACGAAGTAAACGAAGGTTTCTTTGTAACTTCGATTCTTTTCGCATTGATCGTTCCGCCAACGCTTCCTCTATGGCAAGCAGCGTTAGGTATCACCTTCGGTGTTGTTGTGGCTAAAGAAATCTTTGGTGGTACTGGTCGTAACTTCCTAAACCCAGCTCTAGCAGGTCGTGCATTCTTATTCTTTGCATACCCAGCGCAAATCTCTGGTGATTTAGTTTGGACCGCTGCGGATGGTTTCTCAGGCGCAACTGCTCTTAGTCAATGGACTCAAGGTGGTAGCGGTGCTCTGATGAATGCTGCAACAGGTCAAGCAATCACTTGGATGGATGCATTCATTGGTAATATCCCAGGTTCAATTGGTGAAGTGTCTACGCTTGCTTTGGCAATCGGTGCTGCATTCATCGTGTACATGGGTATTGCTTCATGGCGCATTATCGCTGGTGTGATGATCGGTATGATTGCTCTTTCTACGTTGTTCAACGTGATTGGTTCTGACACCAACATGATGTTCAACATGCCATGGCATTGGCACCTAGTTCTAGGTGGCTTCGCATTCGGTATGTTCTTCATGGCAACGGACCCGGTATCTGCGTCGTTTACAGATAAAGGTAAGTGGGCATACGGTATTTTGATTGGTGCTATGTGTGTACTAATCCGTGTGGTTAACCCTGCATACCCAGAAGGCATGATGCTAGCGATTCTATTCGCTAACCTATTTGCTCCTCTGTTCGACCATATTGTGGTAGAGAAAAACATCAAGCGGAGATTATCGCGCTATGGCAAGTAATAACGATAGCATTAAGAAAACGCTGTTTGTTGTTATCGCATTGAGCCTAGTGTGCTCAATCATTGTATCGACAGCGGCTGTTGGCCTGCGAGACAAGCAAAAAGCGAATGCTATGCTTGATAAGCAAAGCAAAATCGTTCAAGTAGCAGGTATCACTGAACAAGGTAAGATTCCAGAGTTGTACTCTAAGTACATTGAACCTCGTCTTATTGACCTTGACAGTGGCGACTTTGTTAAAGGTGACGCAACAACTTTTGATCAGCGTAAAGCTTCAAAAACCCCTAGTGAATCAGTAAAACTGTCTCCTGAGGAAGATGTTGCGAAAATTCTTCGCCGCTCAAACACAAGTGTTGTTTACCTTGTGAAAGATGGTGACAAAGTATCTAAAGTAATTTTACCCGTTCATGGTAACGGCCTATGGTCTATGATGTATGCATTTGTAGCTGTGGAAACCGACGGTAACACAGTTGCTGGTATTACATACTACGAACAAGGCGAAACTCCTGGATTGGGTGGTGAAGTTGAAAACCCTAACTGGCGTGCTCAATTCGTAGGTAAAAAGCTGTTCGATGAGAACCACAAACCTGCAATTAAAGTTGTAAAAGGTGGCGCACCACAAGGTTCTGAGCATGGTGTTGATGCCTTATCAGGTGCAACATTAACCAGTAACGGTGTTCAACACACATTCGACTTCTGGTTAGGTGACATGGGCTTTGGTCCATTCCTAGCAAAAGTTCGTGACGGAGGTCTGAACTAATGTCTAGCGCAAAAGATATTAAAAAGAGTGTGTTAGCGCCTGTATTGGATAACAACCCAATCGCGCTACAAGTTCTTGGTGTTTGTTCTGCTTTGGCAGTAACGACCAAGCTTGAAACGGCTTTTGTTATGACTCTAGCGGTAATGTTTGTAACGGCTTTGTCTAACTTTTTCGTTTCTCTTATTCGCAACCACATTCCTAGTAGTGTACGTATCATCGTACAGATGGCGATCATTGCATCGTTAGTAATTGTGGTAGACCAAATCTTGAAGGCGTATCTATACGATATCTCTAAACAGCTTTCAGTTTTCGTTGGTCTTATCATTACTAACTGTATCGTAATGGGTCGTGCTGAAGCGTTCGCTATGAAGTCAGCTCCGATTCCTTCTTTAATTGATGGTATTGGTAACGGTTTGGGCTATGGTTTCGTTCTTATCACTGTTGGCTTCTTCCGCGAGTTGTTTGGCTCTGGCAAGTTGTTTGGTATGGAAGTTCTACCGTTAGTTAAAGATGGTGGTTGGTACCAGCCAAATGGTTTAATGCTATTAGCACCTTCGGCTTTCTTCCTGATCGGATTTATGATTTGGGCGATTCGTACCTTCAAGCCTGAACAAGTAGAAGCGAAGGAGTAAGGTTGTCATGGAACATTATATTAGTTTGATGGTGAAATCGATTTTCATCGAGAACATGGCACTGTCTTTCTTCTTAGGTATGTGTACCTTCTTGGCGGTATCGAAGAAAGTTAAGACATCATTTGGTCTAGGTATTGCGGTAACAGTGGTATTAACCATCTCTGTTCCTGTGAACAACCTAGTTTACAACCTAGTTCTTAAACCAGATGCGCTTGCTGAAGGTGTGGATTTAAGTTTCCTTAACTTCATTACCTTTATCGGTGTAATCGCTGCACTAGTACAGATTCTAGAAATGATCTTAGACCGTTTCTTCCCGCCTCTGTACAACGCGTTAGGTATCTTCCTTCCATTGATCACAGTTAACTGTGCAATCTTTGGTGGTGTATCTTTCATGGTTCAGCGTGATTACAATTTCGCAGAGTCTGTAGTTTATGGTTTCGGTTCAGGTTTGGGCTGGATGCTAGCTATCGTCGCTCTTGCAGGTATCCGTGAGAAAATGAAGTATTCAGACGTGCCTCCAGGTTTACGTGGTTTAGGTATTACCTTTATCACTGCTGGTCTAATGGCGCTTGGCTTTATGTCATTCTCTGGTGTTCAACTGTAAGACGGGTAAACCGCAACAATTAAGGAATAGTCAATGGACATTATTCTTGGTGTAGTGATGTTTACTCTGATTGTTCTAGCGCTAGTTCTAGTGATTTTATTCGCTAAATCTAAGCTAGTACCAACAGGTGACATTACAATCTCAATCAATGGCGATGCAGACAAATCGATCATTACTTCTCCAGGCGGCAAGCTTCTTGGCGCATTGGCGAATTCTGGCGTATTCGTGTCATCGGCATGTGGTGGCGGTGGCTCTTGTGGTCAGTGTCGCGTAAAAATTAAATCTGGCGGTGGTGACATTCTACCGACCGAGCTTGACCACATTACTAAAGGTGAAGCTCGTGAAGGTGAGCGTCTAGCGTGTCAGGTTGCAGTGAAAACTGATATGGAGATCGAACTTCCTGAAGAGATCTTCGGCGTTAAGAAGTGGGAATGTACGGTTATCTCTAACGATAACAAAGCGACATTCATCAAAGAGCTTAAGCTACAAATTCCAGATGGCGAATCAGTACCTTTCCGTGCTGGTGGTTACATCCAGATTGAAGCTCCTGCTCACCACGTTAAATACGCGGATTACGATGTACCTGAAGAGTACCGTGGCGACTGGGACAAGTTTAACCTGTTCCGCTACGAGTCTAAGGTAGATGAAGATATCATTCGTGCATACTCTATGGCGAACTACCCTGAAGAGTTCGGCATTATTATGCTAAACGTACGTATCGCGACTCCGCCGCCAAACAATCCAAACGTACCGCCGGGTCAAATGTCTTCGTACATTTGGTCTCTAAAAGCTGGTGATAAATGTACGATTTCTGGTCCATTTGGTGAGTTCTTCGCGAAAGATACAGATGCTGAAATGGTGTTTGTGGGTGGTGGTGCTGGTATGGCTCCAATGCGTTCACACATCTTCGATCAGCTAAAACGTCTGAAATCTAAGCGTAAGATGTCTTACTGGTACGGTGCTCGTTCTAAGCGTGAAATGTTCTACGTGGAAGACTTTGACGGCCTAGCGGCTGAAAATGACAACTTCGTATGGCACTGTGCGCTATCAGACCCACAACCAGAAGATAACTGGGATGGTTATACAGGCTTCATCCACAATGTATTGTACGAAAACTATCTGAAGGATCACGATGCTCCTGAAGATTGTGAATACTACATGTGTGGTCCACCAATGATGAACGCGGCTGTTATCGGCATGCTGAAAGATCTTGGTGTAGAAGATGAAAACATCTTGTTGGATGACTTCGGTGGTTAATCTCCGCTAAGTATCTGATTTAATGGCTGACTCAATTGAGTCAGCCATAATTTTTTGAAGTTTGTATAGAGAATCTCGTAAGGTTTATGTGTGGAATAACACATGGATTCTCTATATCTACTTATCTCAATAGGAGTAAACAAGTGAAAACTTGGCTTGTTGCATTAGCTTCTTTATTGCTTTTAGCTGGTTGTGAAAAACCAGTCGAGCAAGTTCATTTAAGCGGCCCAACAATGGGCACCACATACAACATTAAATATCTTCAACAAGATGGCATCCCGTCTTCTGAAGATCTGCACAAAGAGATCGATCGCTTACTTGAAGAAGTAAACGACCAGATGTCAACGTACCGCAAAACGTCAGAGCTGAGCCGTTTTAACCAGTTCCAAGACACAACTCCGTTTGAAGTTTCACCTCAGACTGCAACTGTGGTTCGTGAAGCGATTCGTCTTAACGAAGTGACTTTAGGGGCTCTTGATGTCACTGTTGGCCCGTTGGTGAACTTGTGGGGGTTTGGCCCAGAAGCGCGTCCTGAAGTGGTTCCAACCGACGAAGAGTTAGCAGAGCGTAAAGCGAACATCGGTATTGAGCATTTGAGTGTTGAAGGCAACATGCTGAGTAAAGACCTTCCTCATTTGTACGTTGACCTTTCGACGATTGCTAAAGGTTGGGGTGTGGATGTGGTTGCTGACTATATTGAATCTCAAGGCGTTGCTAATTACATGGTGGAAGTCGGTGGTGAAATCCGTTTGAAAGGTGTCAATCGTGAAGGTGTCGGTTGGCGTATCGCGGTAGAAAAACCGACAGTGGATGAACGCACGATTCAAGAAGTCATTGAACCGGGTGACTATGCGATTGCTACCTCTGGTGATTATCGTAACTACTTTGAGCGTGATGGTGTGCGTTACTCGCATATTATTAATCCCCAAACAGGGCGCCCTATTAACAACCGTGTTGTATCGGTAACAGTATTAGATAAATCCTGTATGACAGCGGATGGTCTTGCAACAGGTCTAATGGTGTTAGGCGAAAGCAAAGGTATTGAGATCGCAGAGCAAAATAATATTCCTGTGTTTATGATTGTGAAAACGGATGACGGTTTTGAAGAGATTTCTTCAAGCGCATTCAAACCATTCTTAAACCGCAAATAGCAGAAGTGAGTTTGTCATTATGAGTACGTTTCTGATTACTTTCGGCGTCTTTTTGGCTGTTATCGCAGCGATGGCTGTGGGCTATATTTTCCAGAAAAAAGTCGTCAAAGGCAGTTGTGGTGGTTTAGGTGCAGTTGGCATTGAGAAAGTGTGTAATTGTCCCGAGCCATGTGACGCACGTAAAAAACGAGAAGCTCGTGAAGCGGCAAGAGCTGAGAAATTGGCTGCTTGGGAAAAAGACCGCATCGCGTAAACGTGTCAGCAGTTCTGATTAAAAAAGGGTTCTATCGTTAGATAGAACCCTTTTTGTTTGAGTATGGTTATAAGGCATTAGATTTAAGGCGTTAGATTTTAAGCGTTAACCAGTTGGTTTCGTCCACCTTCTTTGGCGTTGTACAGACGCATATCCGCAACTTTTATCTGCTCATCAAGGGTACCTTTCATGGATGTGGCACCTATGCTGATAGTGTATTTGATTACTTGACCTTGATGTTCAACTTGATCAGCTTCAATACATCGACGCATGCGTTCAAGTTGTTTACAGAACTTTTCGAACTCACCGTCATAGTGAATACAGAACTCTTCGCCACCAAATCGGGCCACAACCTGATCACCGAAAAAGGCTTTGAGAATATCTGATATGTGAATCAAAGCGGCGTCGCCACCATCGTGGCCATAGTTATCATTGACCTTCTTAAAGAAGTCGATATCAAGCATGGCAATACAGCGCTCTGCTTCACTTTTGCCAACAGTGTCGAATAAGTAACGGCGATTCCACAGGCTGGTTAGAGCGTCTTGGTTGGCAAGCTTAAACAGTTCCTTAGTCGCTTCCTGCATATTAAGCAGTTGGTTTACGCGACAAAACAGCTCTTCCTGATTAAACGGCTTATGCAAGAAGTCATTAGCACCTGCTTTCAAATATTGAGCAGTGATGGTTTTATCGTCTGAACCGGATAAACCAAGAATCGAAATACCATCGTGAGTGCTGTGACGGCGGATTTCACGAATCATCTCAAGTCCGGTCATTTCAGGCATATAGTTGTCGCTGATGATAAGGCTGATGTCAGGATTTTCCGCCAGTTTTTCCAGCGCTTCTTCACCGTTGCTGGCGTGAGTCGTGCGAATGTACTGCGATTCTAGTAGTTGACAAATAGTACGTCGAATCATGGTGCTGTCATCCACGATTAGCGCATGATGAAACTGGTTGTTCTTGATACGTTTAGCAAACGGAATGACGTACTGCACTGAGCTGAGGCTGTCTTTGAGAATGTAATCTAGAACCCCCTTTTTAAGAAACTTTTGACGAGTTTCCTGCTCAAATTTGGCGGTAAGCACGACAACTTTGAGTTGTTTGTGTAATAAGAGGTCGATCACTTCTCCATCTTCGGCATCGATAAGGTGGTAACACGACACAACAAAGGCGAAGTCAGTTCTCAACTCCAGTATTTGCTTGGTTTGCCCGAGATCTTCACACACAATGACCTCAAACCCCAGCTCCGAAAGTTGAGTGCTAAGGTAGTTACGAAAAGTACGACTTCCATCTATAACGAGTACAGAGTTGCTTGAACGATTCACGATAGCTTTGCCTTGATTGAAATCGATGCCGATTGATGGTTTTTTAACAGGGTGCCTTTTATACATGAGAACTGAGTTATCAGATGTAGGAATAAGATGATTAATTGACGGACTATGTCGGTATTTTGTCATGTGAAGAAAGTTGTTTTCGTTTTGCTTAAATTGGTTCTACAATAACTGTGTTTTTGTACAGTTGTCTGGTGGCGTGTGGAACAAGAATCGACGAGAAAAATCATTCATATTGATATGGATTGTTTTTATGCCGCAGTAGAGATGCGTGATAACCCGTTATATCGCGACAGGCCGTTAGCTGTCGGAGGGCATGAGAAACAAAGAGGAGTGCTGAGTACCTGTAATTATGAGGCGCGCAAATTTGGCGTCCGTTCTGCTATGCCAACGGCTCAAGCTTTGAAGTTGTGTCCTCAGCTCTTAGTGGTGCCCGGTAGAATGTCGGTATATAAAGATGTATCACGTAAAATTCACGCCATTTTCCTGCGCTATACCTCAATCATTGAACCGCTATCCTTAGATGAAGCTTTTCTGGATGTTACCGATGTCGAACTCTGCCATGGAAGTGCCACGTTGATCGCTCAAGCAATCCGCAGAGACATTTGGAATGAGCTTGAGTTGACGGCATCAGCGGGAGTCGCACCGATAAAGTTCTTGGCTAAAGTCGCTTCTGATATCAATAAGCCTAACGGTCAGTTTGTGGTTACGCCGGAAGAGGTGCAATCTACCGTTGATAAGCTACCGTTAGAGAAAATTCCCGGAGTCGGGAAGGTGAGTTTAGAGAAGTTACACCAAGCTGGCTTTTTTCTTTGTGAAGATATCAAGAACAGTGACTACCGTGAGTTACTGAGAAAGTTTGGTCGCTTAGGTGCATCGTTATGGAAGAAGAGTCATGGGATTGATAATCGGGAAGTGGTCGTAGAACGTGAGCGTAAGTCTGTCGGGGTTGAGCGTACTTTCAGCCAGAATATTTCGACATATGAAGAGTGTTGGCAAGTCATCGAAGGGAAGCTGTTCCCTGAGCTGGATATTCGTTTAGCAAAAGCGAGTCCGGATAAAGCGATCATTAAACAGGGGATTAAGGTAAAGTTCGCAGATTTTCAGCTTACGACCATAGAACATATTCACCCGCAGTTGGAGCTGGATGATTTCAGGCAGTTGCTTAGTGATGTTCTGAAACGTCAGAAGGGGCGAGAGATCCGCTTGTTGGGGCTGTCTGTGATGTTAAAACCAGAAGAACAATCTAAGCAGCTCAGTTTCTTTTAGGCTTTTTTCTATAGTCTGATTTAGCTTAAGATACCTGAGTATTTAAGCGTTCCACTTGCTCTAAATCTGCTAACCCAGCGCTTTGGGCATAATAACTGACACGGCATTAACGTATCACTAATCAACATTCGATATTGTTAAGCAAAATTTAATTTCTAAAGGTCAACAGACCTGAGAGACAGGTATGAAAAAGACAATTTTACTCGCTTCGTTATTGTGTAGCTCTTCTGTTTGGGCTGCTCAATGTAAAATCGATGTGCAAAATGAAGTTCATCTAAGTGGCTCTAGTGTTGAAATACATACAACCAGTGGCGACACCGCAGTGATGGATGGAAGCAACCGTCTCTATCTTCATGGTGAACAAATTGAATTAGACAGTTCTCAGCAACAAGCTATCCAATCTTACCGAGAAAGTGTCAGTTCAGCAGTTCCCCGTGCGAAAGCGCTGGCTCAGAAAGGAATGGATGTCGCCAGTGAGCTGCTAGATGACGTAGCGGAAAGCCTCGATGCGCCAAACGCATTTGAAGGAGTTAAGCAGTCTATGAAAGATTTTTTTGCTGATGTAGAAAGCCGTTATTACCAAGGTGAAGATTTTGTTTTACCCGCCAACACCTTTGAATCTATGACTCAGCAATGGCAACAGGATTTTGAAAAAGCAAAAGCCATGTTTAGTCAGGAGTTTTTCTCTAGTGCGTTTGATGCTGTGTCTGAAAAGATGAAACAGGACGGTGGTATAAACCTGACCGAACTGGGCAACACCATGAGTGAACTGACTGCGAAGTTCGAAGCCCGTTTGAGAGAGCATGAAGCTACAGTAGAAAAAGAAGGCAAAGAATTGTGTGAATCCCTTGATGATATTGTTGAGCAGGAGCAAGAATTGCACAAAAAGATACCTGAACTAAAGAATTACCAAGTCTTTACGATCTAAACTAAAAGAGCGCATCAAGCGCTCTTTTTTACTTTGGTCTATTTGAAGGTGCGATGAGTTTTAACAATGTTAGTGTTCGTTGGATAACGGTCATAACCGCTGTATCTGTTGTGATTTGTTTTGTTGCCTGCTACTTAGCGTTTAAGTATTTATGGAGCTATGATCGTCAAATCGCACAAGCCGAGGAACTACAGAGAGAAGAGATTGAACGAGTTGAAACTGTTATTGATATTGCCAAGCTTAAACTGGGTGATTCGATTGTGGATTATGCTGCTTGGGACGATATGGTTGAGTTCATCCGTTCTCCAAATGAAGAATTTATCGAAAGCGGTATTGGTGCACACTCATACACATCACAACTCATAAATGGCTTTTTTGTCTTTGCAGCAGATAAAACCTTTGTATGGGGAAAAACGCTTGATATCGAGACCAACCATCTCGTTGATGATGAGCGTTATACTCAATATTTCCCAACAATTCTTAGCCAAGCAGAGCAGTTGGACACTAGTTTTGTAAAAGCAGTCGTTCACTTCATTGTGATTGATAATGAGCCTTATTTTGCTGCTGCTTCTCGTGTTTGTAATAGTGACGCATCAGGCTGTGATAAAGGGTACATTATCTTCTTCAAGAAGCTTTCTGAGCGCTTCTCTCAGCAGATAAATAAAGCCACCGGCATTCAGATCGACATTCTAGTTAACGAAAGCAACACTCAAACATTCGAGCCTGCTAAAAATGTCTCCTATATCACTAAGCTCGATTACAACGCCGGATCTAGTGTGGTTATCAAGGTATTTCACCATGTGAAAATTCCAAGCTTTATTGTTTGGGAAGAGGTGTTTGCACTTTTGGCTTTTTCTATCATGTTCTATTTCATCAATCTTCTGTTGGCTAAATCTTTGGTCAAGCCCATCACCAACGCCAATCTGGTATTGGAGAAGTTTCAAGCACAAGGTGGTTTCATTCCAGATGAGTCTTATTTCATTTCAAAAGAGATGAAAGGCTTTGCTCGAAGTATCAACAAAATCATGAATGACTTAGAGGCAAGCCGACGAGAGCTACGCTGGCAGTCTGAGCACGACCCACTTACGGAGCTATCTAATCGCCGCCATTTAAACAGTCGTCTGACGGCTTTTATAAATGACTATCACTTTAGTCATATTTCGCTCTATTTGGTGGATGTCGATTATTTCAAATTGTATAACGATAATTTGAGCCATATGGATGGTGACAATGCCTTAAAGGCTGTTGCTAAAGCTCTTGAAGCTGTTGAGTACAACGGAGACAAGATCGTTGCTCGCTTTGGTGGTGAAGAGTTCTGTGTGGTATTGGCCAGTGATGGGCCTATTAATCTAAGTGAACATGCACAGAAGCTAAAAGACGCGGTTTCCAATTTGAAGATACCTCATCCGTTTATCCCTATAGCGGGGCGCGAACACTTATCTATTAGCATTGGTGGAGTGCAAATAGATAAACCTAGCATGGCTTATTTTCAAGAAATGTTTCATCAGGCTGATCAAGCACTGTATTCAGCAAAGAGAAAAGGTAGAGATCAGTACGTTGTACAACAATTCAACAAACATTCTGTGCGTTTAATCGGTGTAAATTAATTATTACGTAATAAATGCTAAATATTTGTCTATTAAAGCAGCAAACTGTACTGGTGTTTATTGTGTCACTAGTCAATTTCATTTAATGTACTAGCCAACTAGTTTGTTGATATTTATTGTGAGTAGTGATGACGCAGAGTAATACCCGCGAAACTTTTGGTTCACGCCTTGGGTTTGTGTTGGCCGCAGCTGGTGCTGCAGTTGGCCTTGGAAATATTTGGGGTTTCCCCACTCAGGCAGCCAGTAATGGTGGTGGCGCATTCCTGTTAGTCTATTTGGTTCTCATTTTAGTGGTTGCGTTCCCTATGCTGGTGGTTGAAATGGCCATTGGACGTTCAGGACAAGCAAACCCTGTTGATAGTATGCGTTCACTGACGCCTAACCCTACAGCTAAGAAAGCTGGAGCATTAGTCGGTTGGTTAGGTCTGAGTGTTCCTAGTGCCGTACTGGCGTTTTATAGCATCGTTGGTGGGTGGATCATCTGCTTTATGCTTGGCGCTATTACAGAGTTACTGGGTATGGAAAGTGCGACCGCTTGGTTTAAAGGCTTTAGCGTTGAACGTAACTTATTCGGTACTTTAGTGTTTTATGTTCTCACTATCTTGATTGTTCAAGGTGGTGTTAAACAAGGTATTGAAAAGTGGTCAACCCGCTTAATGCCAGCGCTGTTCGTTCTATTTGGTGTTCTGTTCATCTACATCATGATGCAACCGGGTGCTATGGAAGGTTTACAGCATTACCTAGTACCTGATTTCACAAAGATTTTTGACCGTAAAATGATCTTGGCTGCGATGGGACAAGGATTCTTCTCTTTGACCATTGGTGGTTGTTCAATGCTGATCTACGGTTCTTACTTAAGTAAGAAAGAAAATCTGCCGAAAATGGCGATGAACGTGACGTTAGTGGATACCAGTGTCGCTTTTATTGCGGGTCTTGTTGTTCTTCCTGCTATGTTTGTAGCAATGAATAAAGGTGTACAGATATACGCAGAAGACGGTTCACTATTGAGTTCGGATACTTTGGTCTTTACGGTTCTGCCTTTAATGTTTGATAGCCTAGGCGTATTAGGTCAGTTATTTGCAATCGTGTTCTTCTTGTTGTTGACGATTGCTGCGCTGACTTCATCTATCTCTATGTTGGAATGTCCAGTCGCTTTGGTATCAGAACGCTTTAACACTAAACGTACACCAACAAGTTGGGTTTTAGGTGGGCTGATTGCTCTGTTCAGTGTCGTGATTGTTTACAACTTTGGTGAACTGTTTGGCTTAGTGGCTACCACTGCTACACAGTACTTGCAACCGACAGCAGCATTGATGTTCTGTTTGTTTGGTGGTTGGGTATGGAATCGTAACGCTAAGCTTAAAGAATTGGAGCATGGCTTCCCAGAGTTCCGTCAAAGCACTTTTGGAAAAATCTGGCCTTGGTATGTGAAGTTTGTCTGCCCAATTTTAGTAGCAACGGTTATCTGGGCTTCGTTTGGTTAATCCAAGCAGAAACAAAAAACCTTGGTAGTGATACCAAGGTTTTTTTATGCATGAAAAGCAGAGTTTATTGTTCTTGCTATTCCGAGGGGGATGGCGGCATGATTTGCCCTGTGGTGAGAGGCTCTAAATCCACTTCGATAAACTCTTCAATGAAATCACCCACTAGTTGTTCAACCATGTCGTCATTTTGAGTGAAGTAAGCGAGATGGAATACTGCGTCACCTTCATTCACTAAAGGTAGTGTCTGCTGACCGATAACAATACCGCCTTTGTTGGCTTTGACTTCAACTTCGACGTTGCCCAACGGTGAGTTGATGTAAGCTAATACTTGACCTTTATCTACACGATCGCCGAGTGACACTACGGTACGTAAGATTCCATCTGCTTCAGCACGTAACCAACTGGTCGATTTTGCTATCACAGAGCTTGGTAGTTTTTTGCGGCTAGCGCGTAGCATACCAATAGTTTGCATCACACGTTTGACACCAACGACACCTGCACTGATCGCAATAGGCTCAAAACGAAGCGCTTCACCTGCTTCATAAGTCAGTACTGTGATACCAGATTTTTCTGCTTCACTACGTAGAGAGCCCATTCTGAGCGGGGAATCCAGAATTACTGGTGTTGCGAAAGCCTGAGCAATACGCAGTGTTTCTGGATTGCTTAAGTCTGCTCGAATTTGAGGGAGGTTTGTTCTGTGAATCGCACCAGTATGCAGGTCTATGATGTAATCACATTTCAACGCGACTTGGGAAAAGAAAATATGCGCCATTCTTGAAGCTAGAGATCCGCTGTCACTGCCGGGGAAGCAGCGGTTTAAGTCACGTCTGTCTGGTAAATAACGAGACTTATGAATAAAGCCGAAGACGTTCACGATAGGTACGGTAATAAGCGTACCTTTGAGCTTAGTAGGATCGATGGAGTTAATAAGTTGTCTTACGATCTCTACACCATTAAGTTCGTCACCATGGATGGCGGCATTCACCATAAGTACCGGTCCCGGTGAAGCGCCATGGATAATTTCGATAGGAATGGAAAGGGGCGAATGGGTATAGAGTTTCGCACCCTCCAGTTCTATGACTCGCTTGGTTGCTGGGGGAATTTTCTCCCCCAGAAATTCATATGCAGTATTCTTATATTTTCTAGCCTTTACCACGTGTTCTTGTCCTTTTACTTGCCGCATTTTTTTCTAGAAATTCGACAATCATTCCGGCGATATCTTTGCCGGTTGCAGCTTCAATGCCTTCTAAACCTGGTGATGAGTTTACTTCCATGACCAAAGGTCCTCTCGCAGAGCGAAGTAAATCAACACCAGCAACATTAAGCCCCATGATTTTAGCGGCTTCAATAGCTGTTTTACGTTCTTGTGGTGTGATCTTAATCAGTGATGCTGAACCACCACGGTGAAGGTTAGAACGGAACTCGCCTTCAGCCCCTTGTCGCTTCATTGCTGCGATAACTTTATCACCAATGACGAAACAGCGAATATCCGCACCGCCAGCTTCTTTAATATATTCTTGAACCATGATGTTCGCTTTCAGGCCCATAAAGGCTTCGATAACACTCTCGGCTGCTTTGCGAGTTTCGGCAAGAACAACACCGATACCTTGAGTACCTTCAAGCAGTTTAATTACTACAGGTGCACCGCCAACCATGTCTAGTAAATCTTTAACATCATCTGGCTTACTTGCAAAACCTGTAATCGGCATACCAATCCCTTTACGAGAAAGCAGCTGCATTGAGCGTAACTTATCTCTTGAGCGACTTATCGCGACAGATTCGTTGGCTGGGTACACACCCATCATTTCAAATTGACGTAATACTGCTGTGCCATAAAAGGTGACTGATGCGCCAATTCGTGGAATAACCGCATCAAATCCAGCTAACTCTTCACCCTTAAAATGGATTTCAGGTTTATCTGAATTGATATTCATGTAACAACGTAAAGCATCAATCACTTTGACTTCGTGCCCACGCTGCTTACAAGCTTCGATTAATCGCTTGGTTGAATATAGCGAAGAGTTGCGTGACAGAATACCAATTTTCATAACTTGGGTGCCTCAAAAGGAATTAAAAACGATGCTGTTGGATCAACAACAATCCTATGGTGCATCGAGGTGCGACCTAAAAGCATGCGGAATGCCATATTTTCTCTATTGGTTAATGTAATTTCCGCAGGCCACGTTTGTCCGCCTAAACTGATGTCGGACTTAATAACGTAACGAGATTCTTCATGACCACCTGAGTCTCGTACTGTTCTCTCTTCTATTACTTCAGCCTCACAAACTACTACAGTATCCACATCGTGTTGATTAGGGTGGATCCAGAAGCGAACCCAAAGTTTGTCTTCTTTAGTAAAGCTCTCTAACTTAAATGCGTGTAAGCAAGATGTGCGGGCTCCGGTATCAATTTTCGCTTTAATTTTCTCAATACCTAACCCAGGAAGGCTAAGTCTTTCACGCCATCCGACAGTCATTTTTTCTTTCATCGCAGTATCTTAGTGTTTTGTTTGGAATTTATTTAAGGCTGAAATGGAGAACAGCCCGCATATGCGTCGTGAAGACGTAATGCCCTGAATAGAGTGTGGTGAACTTCTCTGG
Organism: Vibrio sp. C8; assembly: GCF_054051265.1. Classification (NCBI taxonomy): domain Bacteria; kingdom Pseudomonadati; phylum Pseudomonadota; class Gammaproteobacteria; order Vibrionales; family Vibrionaceae; genus Vibrio; species Vibrio sp. C8. The sequence continues at coordinate 79,996 of NZ_JBPAOE010000005.1, read as the reverse complement.
GAACTTCAAGGACGCGCACTCTAACAGTAGTGATTATTGTCTCGCTAATGAAAAAAAATGGTCGTATCGACAAAAATATTTGTTCATAAGCAAAAAAGCCGAAGCTGTCAGCTTCGGCTTGGTGTCAGGCTTTTCTGTTAAAAAACTTAAGATTTAGCTGGGATATTTTCCAGTAGCGCAACCATTTGTTCCCAGAATAATCCAACAGTATCGATTTTCACTTTTTCATCTGGAGAGTGCGGGAATTTAATCGTTGGACCAAAGGAAACCATGTCCATATTTGGGTAAGGTTTCTTAAACAGACCACACTCAAGACCTGCGTGAATCACCATGATATTTGGCTTATTGCCGTAGATACCTTCATACATGTCACGGAAGATATGCATGATTTCTGAATCTGCGTCTGGTTTCCAGCCTGGGTATGCGCCTGAGAATTGAATTGACGCACCTGCGAGTTCAGCAACTGACGTTAGCATTCCTTCAACTTGACTGCGACCTGAATCGATCAGTGAACGGATTAGGCAAAGTACGGTGATTTGGTTCTCTTCCGTTTTAATTACACCCACGTTTAATGACGTTTCAACCACACCTTCAATGTCATCACTCATACGGATAACGCCATTAGGACAAGCGTTTAATGCAGCAATGAATGGTTTCTGTGTTTCAACTGTAAACATATCAACAGCGGTTGGCTGAGCTTCGTTGAATGTAACAATATTGGTTTCAACTTTGCCAAGTTCTTCTTTTATTAGATTGGTATAGAAGCTGTATAGCTCCGCTAACTTCGCTTCATTTTCAGCAGGAAGAGCCACAGTCACGAATGCTTCACGCGGAATGGCGTTGCGTAAGCTACCACCGCGGAATTCGACTAAGCGTAGATCCAACTCATTTGAGTGACCCGCTAAGAAGCGAGCAAGTAACTTGTTTGCGTTGCCACGACCAGTATGAATATCACATCCTGAGTGACCGCCTTTTAAGCCTTTAAGTACAAGTTGGCGAGTGACAAAATTGGTTGGGATTGCTTCACGTTTGATGTCGAACTTCATTGAAGCATCAACACCGCCAGCACAGCCCATATAAACTTCGCCTTCTTGTTCTGAATCGGTATTTAGAAGAATTTCACCTTCTAACCAACCCGCTTCAAGACCGAATGCGCCAGTCATTCCTGCTTCTTCATCAATAGTAAGCAAAACTTCTAGTGGACCATGTTTGATGTCGGTTGACGCTAGTACAGCTAAACATGCCGCCATGCCCATACCGTTGTCAGCACCAAGTGTTGTACCTTTTGCCGTTACCCATTCGCCATCAATATAAGGCTGGATTGGATCTTTAGTGAAGTCATGGTCGGTGTCTTCGTTCTTCTGAGGAACCATATCGATATGAGCCTGAAGCACGACAGCTTTCTTGTTCTCCATTCCCGGAGTTGCTGGCTTTTTGATAAACAGGTTGCCCGTTGTATCGCGGCGAACTTCCATGCCAAGTTCTGTTACCCAGCCAATAATGGCTTGTGCTAGCGCTTCTTCATGTTTTGAAGGGTGCGGAATTGAGCAGATTTTATCGAAAAATTGCCAAACTGGAGCGGGTGATAGGGTGCTAATTTCAGAATGGAACTCAGACATAGATGACTCCTTTATTTATCTATACCCCGATTAAATGGTGAGGAAAGGTTATATATGTAGAGAAATAACCTGTCTGACGGGGCAATATTTGTGTGACAGCATACCATTGAGTCGTTAAATCGAGTAGTAGCAAGGAAGGGGATTTTTTGCGGAGTATAGTTTGATAAATGCGTTGCGACTCGTAACGTATAATTGGATTACTCAATAAGTTGCATTTATTTTGCTATGCACTTCAAAAATAAAATATGATTTATGTAATTTTATTACCAATAATTCCGACATTATTGTAGGTTTTATAAGAATAATGTGATTTTAATCACTATTAATTTGTAATGTTTTTTCTTTGTGGTATATTAGTAACCAATTCGAAAGCGATGCATTCGAAGCCAGTTTACCTTCGTAATATTAATGAAAGATGTTACGTCGATCGGCAATGTTACACCCCACACGCCTTTGGTGAGTGAGACCAAATGCATGTGATTTGAACAGTAATGTTCACCCCTATATATTGGAATTTTCTTTTAGTCACAGCTTGGTGAACCAAGTGTGGTTAATATGATTCGCCGCCATCTGTACCTCAGATGGCGTTTTTTTTGCCTGCTGTTAAGTATTACTCTTCAATGATACTGACTTCTCCAATGAAGTAGCCTTCTTCATCAAAGCGTTTCAGCTCATTGTTTTCATAAACGATCGTAATGTGTCGAATATCTGAAAATTGCCAGTTACGCCATTGGTAAACAAATTTGTCATTTTCTACCCACCAGTAACCTTCATCAATATCATTAGGGCGATCGGAAATTCCGATCATTTTGCCATCCGCTTGCAGAGTGATCCGATAGGGGATATTGAAGCAATCTTTGGATAGCAGTGTTTTATTGGTCACCATAGCTCTAATTTGTTGTCCCGTTAATGGCGGTTCGGAGCATTCGGCCAATATAATATTGGGTAAAACTTCTTTAGCTATACGCGCCAGTTGAGCAATACCTTCACGTATATTCTCGGTGCGAATCGATTGGAAACTCAATCTAAAGCTATTGTTCTTGTGGTTGCAGCAGTAATACTTCTGCCCGTTATTAATCAAAATACCATTCTCTTCTGCAAGTCGCTCAAATCGAGTTGCATCAAAACTTTCCTTATAGTCAACCCAAAAAGCGGTTCCGGCTAACGATGGAGTAACACCGGATTGCGGAAAGTAATAGTTCATTGCTTTTTCCATCGTTAACCACTTTTCTCTATAGCGTTTAAGTAGCTTCTGAGTCAGCATGTCGTAGTAGCCTAGACTGAGGAACAGAGCTAAGGTCTGACAGTTACTTTTGGGTGGCAGACTGTGCGTACGTACTTGCAGTGCTTTGATTTGATCGATTAACGGCGATGCCGCAACGATAAATCCAATCCGTAACCCTGGTGCAATCGTAGAGGTGAAGCTGGATATGTAGATGATTCGCTCTGTTGGATACTCGCACCTCAGCGGAGGGCAGCTATCTTCAATGAAGTTAACATCGTGTTCAAAATCATCTTCGATAATCAAAAAGTCATGTTCATTCGCTGATTCAATAAGTGCCCTGCGCCTTTCTGGTGACATACGAACGGTGGTTGGGAACTGATTACTGGGGGTTGTATAAACCAAATTGCAATTGTTGAGACGAGAATCGATGACTAACCCTTTTGCATCGACATCAATAGGGACTACATTTGCTCGACGAGCTTGAAACTGAACAAGTGCTTCTGGGTAGCCAGGGTTTTCCATACCTACTGACGTTTGTTTAGAAACCAGTAATCGAGTGAGGTAGTAAAGGCTATTTTGGCAACCCAGTGTAATGGCGATATTTTCTTTGTTAACGAATATTCCACGTTTAGTCAGAACACGAGTACGTATCTGTTCAATTAACTCTTCATAATCATTATGGTTTGATGTCCAACTACGATGATTACTTTTATTTAAAGATTGAATACTGCACTTACGCCACTCACTCACAGGAAAGAGATCTTCATCGACCATGCCATTAACGAACAAATAAGGGTAGTTGGAAAGATCTTTTACTGAGGCATCAGAGAGGGACTGTTCACTGTTTAAGTAATCATCCCAATTGAGAGTTGAGACTGGTTGTGCGCTTTGCTGATCGGGTGATGCCTTATTCAGTTCAAGCTGAGGATTAACGTAATAGCCTTTTCTTTCTATTGGTATAAGTACCCCTTCCTCGGCTAACTGTTCGTAAACGCGTAAAATCGTGTTGCGGGAAACTTTGAGTTTTTCGGCTAATTGGCGTGAGGAAGTTATGCTGGTTTGCTTTGGAACAAAACCTGCGAATATGGCTTTAGCGATGTCGCTTTTGATTTGATCTTGCAGTGTTCTCGAATCTTGCGAGTCGATATGAATAAATTGATACAGCATAGCTTCCCCGCTTATGTAACCGCCGCATCTAAAGTCCAAAAAAGGAGAGAAAGTGAAATTCGGCTCACTTTCTCTCTACACTTTTAAATAAGCGACTGTAGTTGCGTTTTAACTATTTCCAGCCCTCTTGAGACTAATTCTGGCTCAATTGTTAACGGTGGAAGGAAGCGAATAACGTTACCTTTTACACCACAAGAAAGAAGAATGAGGCCGTGCTGGTTACTCTTTAATACCAGTTGTTTAGTCAGATCTGCAAGCGGTTGTCCTGTGGTTGGATCATTTAGCTCAATCGCGATCATAGCGCCAATCTGACGGATATCACCGATTTGAGGGATTTCTTTTTGCAGTACAGTCAGTATTTCTTTGAATTGCTGACCAACATGTTGAGCTCGTTCGCATAGGTTATCTTCTTTAATGATGTCGATAACTTCTAGTGCTGCGCGACATGCCAGCGGTGAGCCTGCGTAAGTACCGCCGATACCGCCAGGGTTTGCTGAATCCATAATTTCAGCTTTACCCACTACCCCTGATAGAGGGAAACCGCCAGCAATACCTTTTGCCATAGTGATTAAATCTGGTTTTGCATCGAAATATTCACACGCAAAAAGTTTACCTGTGCGTGCAAAACCAGTTTGAATTTCATCACAGATAAGTACTATTCCGTGTTGGTCACAGATATTACGCAATTCACTTACCCATGCGTTAGGTGCTTGATAGAAGCCACCTTCGCCCTGAATTGGTTCAAAAATGATCGCAGCAACACGAGACGGTTCAATATCACAGGTAAATAAATCCGCTAACGCAGACAAGCTTTGTGCCTCGCTAACACCGTGGTATCGGTTTGGATAAGGCAGGTGGTAAATTTCATTGGGGAAAGGACCAAAGCCCGCTTTGTATGGAGCAACTTTACCTGTCAGTCCCATACATAAGTTGGTACGACCATGAAACCCGCCTTTAAATGCAATTACACCACTGCGACCAGTATGCGCACGAGCGAATTTTATGGCATTTTCAACAGCTTCAGCTCCCGTTGTAAGGAATGCCGCTTTTTTATCAAAGTCGCCCGGTGCGATTTCTACAATTTTTTCGGCCAGTTCAACAAAGCTGGTGTATGGGGTAACCATTGAACAGGTATGACTGAACAACTCTAGTTGCTCTTTTACTGCTGCCACGATTCGTGGGTTTGAGTGGCCTGTGTTGTTAACTGCAATGCCCGCCGCAAAGTCAATATACTCTTTACCTTCAATATCAGTAATTAGAGCGTTTTCAGCTTTTGCCGCATAAATCGGTGCAAGATTTGCCATTCCCTTGGCGACAACTTTTTCTTTACGGCTTTGCCATTCCATATTGGTCATATTTGATTGTCCTTATTCAGTGGTTATCGGTCAGTTGCTAATGAAGATTAAAAGCCGCCGAAACAGAGATACTTAATGTTTAGATATTCATCGATGCCTTGTTTTGCACCTTCACGGCCAAAGCCCGATTGTTTTACGCCGCCAAAAGGAGCTACTTCATTTGAAATCAACCCTTCATTGATACCAACCATGCCATATTCAAGTTTTTCCGCGATGTTGAAGGCACGTTTGATGTTTTCGGTGTAAAAGTAACTTGCGAGTCCGTAGATGGTGTCATTTGCTTTTTCTACTAATTCTTGATCGTCATAGAAGCGAATGATTGGAGCTATTGGGCCAAAAAGTTCGGTTTGGGTAATATCCATGTCTTGAGTTACTTCAGTCAGAATGGTTGGCTGAACAAACAACCCTTGTTCTGCTTTACCACCCAGAACTATTTTTGCACCTTGTTTAACGGCATTATCGATATAGCCAAGAACACTCTTCTTCGCTTTGATATCCACTAGCGGTCCAATGTTAACGCCCGGTTCAAGGCCGTTGCCCATTTTTAATTCAGCAACCGCAGCGGTGAATTTTTCGACGAACTGATCGTAAATACCATCTTGTACATAGAAGCGATTAGCACACACACAGGTTTGTCCTGCGTTGCGGAATTTAGAAGCAATTGCTCCTTTTACCGCCTGTTCAACATTGGCATCGTCAAAGACGATGAATGGTGCATTACCACCGAGTTCCATTGACGTACGCTTAATAGTATTCGCACATTGATTGATCAGATTTCGACCCACTTCGGTTGAGCCTGTAAATGACAGTTTTTTGATATCTTCGTGAGTACAAAGAATTTCACCCACTGCCACAGAAGAGTGGTTGTTCACTATGACCAGCAAGTCTTTTGGTAAACCAGCCTGATAAGCGAGTTCTGCTGTTGCGTAGGCAGAGAGTGGCGTTTGATTTGCTGGTTTCACAATGAAACTACAACCGGCAGCTAAAGCGGGAGCGGCTTTACGGGTAATCATTGCAATTGGGAAATTCCAAGGTGTAATGGCTGCCGCGATACCAATAGGTTGCTTTATCGTCATCAGGCGTTTATCACCAGTAGGTGAAGGAATCGTCTCGCCGTAAACGCGTTTACCTTCTTCAGCAAACCATTGGATAAATGAAGCACCGTACATCACTTCTCCTTTCGCTTCTGCTAAAGGCTTGCCTTGTTCAAGAGTCATGATACGAGCCAAATCATCAGCATTCTGTACCATTAAATCGTACCAACGCTTCAGAATCACTGAACGCTCAGCCGCCGTTTTTTGCTGCCAGAGGATTTGAGCTTGTTTCGAAGCTTGTATTAGCGAGTGAATGGTTTGTGTATCTACTGACGGGATATAAGCAAGAACTTTGTCAGTCGCTGGGTTAATGACAGCAATCGCTTCGTCACTCTCAGGACAAGTCGCATTAAGTAGTGATTTGTTAATGATTTGGTCCATGTTTGTGTCTCTTTTGTAGTCTGTTGTATGCATAGTAGTCTCAAAACTCAGCGTCATCTAAGTACCAGTTGTGTCAAAACTTTGGTACCAGCGAAGAAGTCGGTGCTGGTACCATAACAACTTCACCTCTGGCACTGTCGCATTCGAAATCCGTTCTTCATATTTAACCAAGAAATAAATCGCTAACAAAAGTGTAACAATGTGAGAAAGAGGAATTTCTTATGCTAGGAATGAAAGGAAACAAATTTACCAAAGCAGTATTGGCTGCAGCTATTGGTGTCAGTGCTTTGGTTACTTCAACAGCTAGCATGGCTGCTGAATATAATTGGCGCTTTGCTAACCTTTATGGCCGTGGTACCGCATTTGGTGAGGTTTATGAAGACTTGGCTAAAAATATTGAAACCATGTCAAATGGTCGAATTGCCGTTCAGGTGCTTTATTCTGGAGAGGGAGTAGGAACCAGTGGCATTCTAAGCGCGGTGAAGTCGGGGCTTATTACGATGGGAGCACCATTTCAACCCATGCATGCTGGAGAGTTTCCTGCTGGTGTTGTAGAAGTTGGCTTACCTGGTGGTACTTCTGATGTGGCCGAACTAACAACACTGTTTCATGATAAAGGCTTCGGTAAAGTGATGGAGGAAGCATACGCTTCACAAGGTTTAACATGGTTAGACCCTTACATTCAGCCTCCTGTTTATATCATCACTAAAGAACCGATCAATTCACTTGAAGATTTTAAGGGTTTAAAAATTCGTGCGCCGGGTGCTTATGGCAAATTCTTGCGTAATCTTGGCGCATCGCCTGTGTCTCTTGCATGGAGTGAAATCTACACTTCATTAGCTACAGGTGTTATCGATGGTTCTATCGGTTCAAACATGATTGATCACCGCGACGGTAACCATGTAGAAGTCGCGAAATATATGTACCCAGTACCACTAGCTGGTGCTCAGGTTCTACCTATTGTGGTCAATCAAAAAGAGTGGAAGAAACTTCCAGCTGATTTACAAGCGATTGTGAAAGCAGCAACAGCTGTACATGCTCAAGAGCAAATGTCGAAATCTAAACTGTGGGAATCTAAAGCGGTTGCTGAAATGGAAGCAAAAGGTTTGAAATGGAGTCCTAAACCGTCAGATGAAGACGTTGCTGCTTGGAAAAATGCAGGTCTGACATTAGCAAAAGAGTATGCAGGTGAAGATAAATACTCAAAACAACTTGTTGAGATTTTAGAACAAGAGTAATGGATTCAATCAGGTGGACTTCGAGAGGGGTTCACCTGTTTTTTTAGGGATAAATTGTATGATGGAAGTCCTCTTACTGAAGTATTGTCAGTTCATAAAGTACATTGTCGGCTTAATTGGACGCTCGGTCTCTTATTTACTTCCTGTGTTAGCGGCGATTGTTTTTTACGAAGTATTTGCCCGCTACATCTTAGGTAAACCGACAATCTGGAGCTATGACACGTCATTGTTCTTATTTGGATATATTTCTGCGTTAGGTGGAGCATACGCTCAACAGAAAGAAGCGCATATCAACGTGGATATCTTTCACGCTAAAGTCTCTGAAAAAACGCGTCGTATTTTTGATCTGTTTACCGGAGTGATTGCGATCGGTTTTTTGACTGTCATGGCAAAAGTATGTCTTGAGATGTTTTTTGAGAGTTTGCAATTCGGCTATAAAACACAGAGTGAATGGGCGCCAGCAATGCATCATTTCTGGTTGATGATTAGCGTTTCATCTGTGATTTTTATTCTCCAGTATTCAACAGAGTTAATTTCTAACTTGTTCTTTTTGATCAAAGGCCGCGAACTGAATGGTGAAGTTCACCAACATATAGCGTTGGAAGAGCAGCCTTTTAAGGTTGATAGCGACCAATTGAATTCCGTTTTTGACAAGGAGAGCACAAATGGGAATTGAGATGTTAACCCTAGTCCTTTTGGGCTGTATTTTAGCTGCATTTGCTCTCGGAGCTCAGGTCGGTCTAGCTCTAGGCGGGATCGCTATGGGTGTCGGCTACTTAGTTTGGGGGGAGGCACTTTTTAATATTATTCCGACGACGGTTGAGAGTACCTTTTTTAACTTCATACTTCTTGCTATCCCTCTCTATATCTATATGGGACAAATCCTAACTCGTTCGGGAATTGGCGACGCAATGTTTAATGCCAGCCAACTGATGATCGGCCGTGTGCGAGGTTCTCTTGCAATTAGTGTTATTGGTGTGTGCTCAATGATCGGCGCTATGGTCGGAATTATTGGCGCGGGCATTATGACGTCCAGTAGTATTGCTTTAAAACCTATGCTTGACCGCGGTTATGATAAAAAACTGGCTCTCGGTGTCATTATGGCTGGTGGTTCTTTGGGCATATTGATTCCCCCAAGTATTCCAATGATTATGTTTGCCTCGGCGACTCAAAACTCAGTGGGGAAAATGTTTCTTGGCGCTATGGTGCCTGCATTAATTACGATTGTTTTATTGATTACGTATGTCGTAATCAGCTGTAAAATTAAGCCGGAACGTGCCCCATTTGATTCTGACAACGACATTGAAATTCCAAAAGGCTATCAGTTATTTAAAACCATTCGTGATGGGGCTTCTTCGTTTGCTCTGATTGTTGTGGTTTTGGGAAGTATTATTGCAGGCATTGCAACACCCACCGAGTCCGGTGCGTTAGGCGTGGCTGGTGCCATTCTGCTATCTATACTGTTTAAGCGTTTTAAACCTGAAATTCTAATGAAATCAGGTATGCAAACTGCGATGTTAGTCAGCGTTGCTATGTGGATAATATTAGGCGCTTCTGTATTCAGTAATTTCCATTTACTGATGGGAATACAGGGAATGGTGTCAGGGTTTACTCGTAATCTTGATTTACCACCCATCGTTATCATTATGATGTTTCAAGTTATCATGTTGCTTTTAGGGTTCATTATCGATGAGTTCATCATTGTACTGATGTGTGCACCTATATTCACACCAGTAGCCGTTGCTCTTGGCTATGATCCTATTTGGTTTGGCGTATTGATGATTTTAAATATTGTCATTGCTGTGCAGACTCCACCTTATGGCTTTGCTCTGTTCTATTTGAAAGGGATAGCACCAAAAGGCGTAACAATGATGGATCTGTATAAGTCAGTTACGCCGTTTATATTGGTTCAATTGTTGGTGCTTATCATCTGTATGGTATTTCCAGACATCGTCACTTGGCTACCTAATAAAGTGATGGCTTGATAACTCCACATTAATCTAGTTTTCATGCTCTACCTAAGATGAATATTCAAAGGTAGAGCATTTGCAAAAACGCTACTTTATATCCATGAAAACAGTGTTCATGAGTAAAATAGCCCACCCATCTATGATTTTACTTGCATAATCTTTCATCAGTTGTTTTGAAATCAAAATAAATTCGGTCTGGAATTTGTGATCTGATGTCTTTATAATCTGCGCCCAATCGTTTACGCAACCGTTTACTTTTTACCTTTATTAGGACTCGATCATGCTGGAAAGGCTATTTAAACTCAGTGAAAACCGCACAAACGTGCGTACTGAGACCATTGCAGGGGTAACTACGTTCCTGACAATGGCTTACATTATTTTTGTGAACCCTGCCATTTTATCTTCAACAGGTATGGATAAGGGCGCAGTTTTTGTAGCGACCTGTTTAGCTGCGGCTATTGGCTGTTTCATTATGGGCTTAGTTGCTAACTACCCAATTGCGCAAGCTCCAGGTATGGGTTTGAACGCATTCTTTACCTATTCCGTTGTTCTCGGTATGGGTTATACATGGCAAGTGGCTCTAGCAGCAGTATTCTGCTCTGGTGTACTTTTCATTATTTTGAGCCTATTTAAGATTCGTGAGTGGATCATCAACTCAATTCCAATGGCTCTGAGAACGGGTATATCTGCGGGTATCGGTTTGTTTCTTGCTTTTATTGCACTACAAAATGCAAAAATCGTAGTAGACAACCCAGCGACACTTGTCTCTGTTGGCGATTTCACTAGTCTTTCTCCAGTATTGGCTGCAGTAAGCTTCTTCCTGACTATCGGTCTGGTTAACCGTGGCGTAAAAGGCGCGGTAATGATTGCAATTCTACTTACTACAGGTTTAGGTTTGATTTTTGGTGATGTTCAATGGCATGGCGTTATGTCTACCCCACCAAGTATTGCTCCTACTTTCCTACAATTAGATTTCTCCGGTGTATTTGAAATCGGTATGATTTCAGTCATTTTTGCATTCTTGTTTGTTGACCTGTTTGATACGGCAGGTACATTGGTGGGCGTTGCTACTAAAGCAAACCTTATCGGTAAAGATGGCAAGATTCCTCGCTTAAACAAAGCATTGCTAGCAGACTCAACAGCAACGTCTATTGGTGCACTACTGGGTACTTCGAACACGACTTCTTATGTAGAGAGTACAGCGGGTGTGGCAGAAGGTGGACGTACAGGTTTAACTGCAGTTGTGGTTGGCATTTTGTTCCTTCTTGCATTATTCTTCTCGCCATTAGCAGGGATGATTCCAGCTTATGCAACAGCGGGCGCTTTGTTCTACGTTGCTATCTTGATGATGTCTGGACTTATAAGTGTTGATTGGCGTGATTTATCAGAAGCAGCACCTGTTGTTGTGACCTGTTTATTAATGCCTCTGACTTACTCAATTGCTGAAGGCATTGTACTTGGTTTCATCTCTTACACAGCGATCAAGGTATTGAGCGGTAAAGGCCGTGAGATTTCAGTTAGCGTTTGGTTTATGACAGCTATTTTCCTAGCTAAATTGATTTTCGCTTAAGTATTTAATAGGCGCAGTGAACTACACTGCGCTTCACATGTTTTAATTTAGGTTTATTACAATGAGCAAAAAATTCGTTATCACTTGGGACAATATGCAGAACTATTGTCGTGAACTCGCTGAGCGTCAAATGCCTGCAGAACAATGGAAAGGTATCCTAGGTGTTAGCCGCGGTGGTTTAGTACCAGCAGCTATTCTCGCTCGTGAACTGGGTATTCGCTATGTAGATACAGTATGTATCTCTAGCTACGACCACGATCATCAGCGTGATATGAGTGTACTAAAAGCACCAGAGCATGACGGAGAAGGCTTCCTGATCATTGATGATTTGGTTGATAGCGGCGACACAGCACGTAAAATTCGTGAAATGTATCCAAAAGCTAAGTTCGTAACTGTATGTGCTAAACCAGCAGGTAAAGACTTGGTTGATGAGTATGTCGTAGATATCGAACAAGATACTTGGATTGAACAACCTTGGGATATGCAATTGTCTTTTGTTGAGCCAGTAAATCGTAAGCGTAAATAAACCTACATTGCTGTTGTTTAAACATGGCTTTTGCTTAAAAAATAGCATTTACTCAAAGATGACCCTTTCATGGGTCATTTTTTTTATTACTATATGAACCCAATAGATGGTTCGTTGAGCGAGACTGGGTTATGTCTGAAGAAGATAAAAATACTAATTTGTCAGAAACGTTGTTTGTAAAGCGTAAGCAAGCGAAAGAAACATCAGCACTGACTCAATACATGCCTAGTAATATGGAGTTTTTACAGCAGAAGAAGCAACAAGAAAAATACTCTTGGTATCGCAATGTGCGTCGTCTGCAATGGGTGTGGCAAGGTGTTAATCCTATCGAACAAGAGGAAGTGCTATCTCGTATTGCATCCTCTACACACTCTCGCACTGATGACGATTGGCTTGATACTGTCATGGGGTATCACAACGGCAACTGGACATTTGAGTGGACGCGTCTTGGTATGCAGCATCAGAAAACCGCTTCTGTATTAGAGGGAGACGATGCAGCGGAAGAACTCTTCAAAGCTTCTCTTTGCTTTAGTATTGCTGGTTATCCGCACCTGAGAAATGACAATTTAGCGCTGCAAGCTCAAGTGTTGGCCAATAAGGCCTATTCTGAAGCAGCCAAGTTAACCAAATACATCGTCAAGCAACTGGATTTCACTTATCAAAATAAAAAGTTTTCTGGTTACTTACATCTGACCAACACTGATAAACCTCATCCAGTAGTGATAGTGAGTGCAGGGTTGGATAGCTTACAGACCGATATGTGGCGTTTGTTCCGTGATTATCTGGCAAAGCACGATATCGCGATGTTGACCATAGATATGCCTTCTATCGGTCACAGTTCCCAGTGGCCACTCACTGAAGATACTTCTTGTCTGCACCAAGCTGTGATCAACCAACTGGGAGATATCCCTTGGGTTGACCATTTCTGTATTGGTTTAATTGGTTTCCGTTTTGGCGGCAATGCTATGGTTCGTTTGTCGTTCCTAGAGCAAGAAAAAGTCAAAGCCTGTGTTGCAATCGGTGCGCCTCTCCATGATGTGTGGACATCGCCGACCAAGCTTAAGCAGATGCCTAAAATGTATCTCGACGTATTGTCATCAAGATTAGGCAAGGATGTGGTGGATATTGATAGTTTATCTGGGCAATTGAAGGCTTGGTCATTAAAAACACAAGGTTTCTTGAGTAGCCGACGTACGAAAGTGCCGATTCTAGCTCTAGGGTTAGAAGGTGATCCTGTCTCGCCACATTCAGACAACCAACTAGCGGCGATTTTTAGCCAAGGTGGCAAAGCTAAACAGATAAAAAGCAAAACAATTTCGCAAGGATATGAGCAATCCCTCGATTTGGCGATAAAGTGGCTTCAAGAGGAACTCTGTAGGTGACATTTCTCCTAAATTAGTTAAGAGTAATATTTGTACTAAATATATGCTTTTTAAGGCATATAGATAGTAGTGATATTTATTCTTATCGATAGAAATGGAGAATCCTATGCCGGAAGGGACGAAAAATCCGACACACTACCGATTATTATCCGCATTTAAAGCAATTGGCCCCTATTTACGTGAAGGAAAATGTAAAGAAGGTAGCTATTTTTTTGACTGTTTAGCTGCTTGTGTGGATGACAAAAAGTCGCCAGAAAAACGTGAATTCTGGGGATGGTGGATGGTACTTGACCAGACAGATATCGGATATGAGGCAAAATATCAATCAGGACGTTACAACTTAGCGGGTGATTGGGAATTGAAGGCTATTCCTGCATCTGTGTTATCTGACGTTATTCAAAACCAAGAAGAGTTTCATAAAAAGCTAGAGCAAACGTTAGGTGAGCGTTTCGGCTTAACGCTTTCTATGCATGAAGAATCTGCAGAATTTGTGTGATTTTAGCTATTTGAATGTTACTGAACGTAAAAGGTGCTATTTAGCACCTTTTTCTTCTTGTGCTCAGCGCGGTTGATTGCTAAAACATCTTCTCTTAACTGTTTTCAATTTGAAGAAGAAGGCATGAAAACGAATCAGCAAAGCGGAACTGCAACGCAAACTGTCGTTGTAAAACTAGGAACCAGTGTTCTTACCGGTGGCACTCTAGCTCTTGATAGAGCTCATATGGTCGAGCTTGCTCGTCAGTGTGCAGAACTCAAAAAACAAGGCCACTCGGTGGTGCTTGTATCTTCGGGTGCGATTGCAGCAGGCCGAGAACATTTAGGTTACCCCGCACTGCCCAACGCGATGTCGAGCAAACAGTTGCTTGCTGCGGTTGGACAAAGCCAGCTGATTCAAGTTTGGGAGTCACTGTTCGCTATCTACGGCATCAAGATTGGTCAAATGCTGTTAACCCGTGCCGATCTTGAAGATCGTGAACGTTTCTTGAATGCGCGTGACACCATTAATGCCTTAGTTGAACACGATATTATCCCTGTGGTTAATGAAAACGATGCGGTAGCGACCAGTGAAATCAAAGTAGGGGACAATGACAACTTGTCTGCTCTTGTTGGCATTTTATGTGGTGCGGATAAACTTCTGCTACTGACTGACCAGAAAGGTCTGTTTACCGCCGACCCTCGTAAAGATCCGCATGCGGAACTGATTAAAGAGGTCAAAACCATTGATGACACCTTGCGTAAAATCGCGGGTGGCAGTGGCACTACGTTGGGCACTGGTGGTATGGCTACCAAACTGCAAGCGGCTGATATTGCACGTCGAGCAGGTATTGAAGTGATTATTGCCGCAGGTCGTGCTGAAAACGTAATCTTTGACTCTTTGAGTGATACACCCCAAGGGACTCGCTTCTTACCTTTAGAAGAGTCATTGGAAAATCGCAAACGCTGGATACTGGCGGGGCCATCTGCTTCGGGCGATATCGTGATTGACGATGGTGCGGTTAAAGCGGTCAATGAAAAAGGCAGCAGCCTGCTTGCAAAAGGTGTTGTGAGAGTTCATGGTCAGTTCTCCCGTGGTGAAGTAGTTCGAGTGACTGATAAAGCTGGAAAGCTTGTCGCACGTGGTATCGCAGCATATTCAAATTCAGACCTAGCAAAAATTGCAGGCAAACACAGTAAAATGATTATCGACATCCTTGGTTATGATTACGGCTCAGAAGTCGTTCACCGAGATGATATGGTCGTGATCCAAGAATAAATCGAGGATAGGCATGGACTTAACTATTATGGGGAAAGCGGCGAAAGACGCAGCTTTTCAACTCGCTACAGCGACAACAGCACAGAAAAACCAAGCGTTATCAATTATTGCTGATGAGCTTGAATCCAATGCAGACATCATTCTGGCTGCTAATGCAAAAGATATTGAACTAGGCCGTGAAGCTGGCTTATCGGACGCACTGCTCGATCGTCTGTTACTGAATAAAGAACGTTTAACGGGCATTGCAAACGATGTGCGTAATGTCATCAGCCTCAATGATCCAGTTGGTAGCGAAATTGACAGTAAAGTACTGGAAAACGGTATGTCGCTGTCTCGTCGTCGTGTACCGCTTGGTGTGGTTGGCGTTATCTACGAAGCGCGACCAAACGTGACCATCGACATCGCCGCTTTGTGTTTAAAAACGGGTAACGCTTCTATTTTACGTGGCGGAAAAGAAACCTTTTTCTCCAACATGGAGTTGGTCAAGGTTATTCAATCCGCACTAGAAAAAGCACAGCTACCTTCGGCATCAGTCCAGTACATTGAAAAACCGGATCGTGAACTGGTTTCTCAGCTACTTAAACTGGATGATTACGTGGATATGATCATTCCTCGTGGTGGTGCTGGTTTGCACAAAATGTGTAAAGAAAACAGCACTATCCCAGTGATTATTGGTGGGTTTGGTATCAGTCATATTTACGTTGATCAGAGTGCTGATTTGGACAAAACCGTTGATGTGATTGAAAACGCGAAAGTACAACGTCCATCGGCGTGTAACGCGTTAGATACACTATTAGTTCATCAGGATATCGCTCAATCACTGCTTGAAAAATTGATGGTGAAATTGAATGGTAAAGTAACCTTCGTTGCAGAGCCGAAAGCGAAAGCTCTGATGCAATCGGCAGAAAAAATTCGCGATGCTCAAGACGGCGACTTTGATACTGAGTGGTTAAGCTACACCTTAGGCGTCAAAGTGGTTCAGAATGTCGATGAAGCGATTGAACACATGCGTGAGCACAATGCGAGCCACTCCGATGCCATCATGACCAATGATCTGTTCAACGCTGAAAAATTCATTAACTCAGCGGGCTCTGCGGCAGTATATGTTAACGCTTCAACTCGTTTCACTGATGGCGCGCAGTTTGGCTTGGGTGCAGAAGTTGCGGTATCGACGCAAAAACTGCATGCACGCGGACCAATGGGCTTGGAAGAGCTAACGAGTTACAAATGGGTGGGTAAGGCAAATTATCTTTCTCGTGCTTAATTACTCTTTTCGAACTGCAGTTATATTCTGTATTTTAAGCAATTAATCCATTGAAATGGGGCGTATAACGCCCCTTTTTGTTTTCTTAATATTAGTGATTCCTGTAAACTAGCCAAGGTTTCGTTCTGCTCGAAAAGTCAACGGAACCTTACTATGGAGGTGGTATGCATTGTCCTTTTTGTTCTGAAAACGATACGAAAGTCATCGATTCCCGTCTTGTGGCTGATGGACACCAAGTCCGTCGTCGTCGCCAATGTCTTGCATGTAGCGAACGTTTCACTACTTTTGAAACCGCAGAATTAGTGATGCCTAGAGTCATTAAATCTAATGGTAATCGCGAACCTTTTGACGAAGAAAAAATGATTGGCGGCTTGCAACGAGCATTAGAAAAACGCCCTGTGAGCGCAGATTCTATTGAGCTTGCGATAAGCACGATTAAATCCAAATTAAGAGCCACTGGCGAGCGAGAAGTGCCTAGCCAGCTAATTGGTAATCTTGTTATGGATGCACTTAAAGAATTAGATAAAGTCGCCTACATTCGTTTTGCTTCGGTTTATCGTAGTTTCGAAGATGTACGTGAATTTGGCGAAGAAATTGCCAAATTAGAAGACTGATTTCCAGCGCTCGAAATTCCCTGAATAAGAATAGATGATGCCGAAGTTTACCCCTTTTGATCACCAAATGATGACGCGAGCGATTAAGCTCGCTCAAAAAGGTCGCTTTACCACTGCACCCAACCCCAATGTCGGTTGTGTGATCACCCAAGGCGAATCCATCGTTGGTGAAGGTTTCCATTACCGCGCAGGTGAACCTCATGCCGAAGTTCATGCTTTGCGTATGGCAGGCGAATCTTCTCGCGGTGCGACAGCCTATGTTACTTTGGAGCCATGCTCTCATTACGGACGTACACCTCCATGTGCTGAAGGCCTGATTAACGCTGGCGTTTCTAAAGTCATTTGTGCAATGCAGGATCCTAACCCTCAGGTCTCTGGTCGTGGTATTCAAATGCTGCGTGATGCCGGTATTGAGGTTGAAGTTGGATTGCTGGAGTCGGATGCGAAAGCGTTGAACCCTGCATTCATCAAGCGAATGCAAACAGGCATGCCGTTTGTCCAACTGAAAATGGCAGCCAGTATCGATGGCCAAACCGCACTTGCTAACGGCAAGAGTCAGTGGATAACATCAAAACAGGCTCGCCAAAATGTTCAGAATTATAGAGCACAAGCAGGCGCAATATTGTCTACAAGCCAAACGGTTATTGATGATAATGCATCATTAACCGTGCGTTGGAATGAGCTGCCTGAAAGCGTAAAAGAACACTATCCTGAAGCAGAATTGCGTCAACCTGCTCGCGTCATTCTGGACAGGCAGAATAAATTACATCCGCAGCTAGCACTGTATGCTTCTCACTCTCCTGTATTGCGAGTCAGTAATGAAAATGCTGAAGTCATCGTTGAAGTGAACCAATCAGGTCAGCTAGATTTGCGCCAAACATTCGCGACATTAGCCAAGACACATAATATCAACCATATTTGGGTAGAAGCTGGAGCGACGCTTGCCAAATCTTTGCTTGAAGAGCAATTGGTTGACGAGCTTGTTTTGTATTTGGCACCTAAAATTATGGGTTGTGACGGTCGCGGTTTATTCGGCGCGTTTGGCTTAACGGATATGCAGCAAGTGCTGGAGCTTGATATTAAAGATTGCCGGCTGGTGGGCTCGGACGTTCGACTTGTCGCCGTACCTATGCCAATAGAATCAAAAAGAAAAGTTTAATCATATGTTTACTGGAATTGTCGAAGCGGTCGGCCAACTTACCGCAATCACACCAAAAGGCGAAGACGTTACCATCACTGTCAATGTCGGCAAACTGGATATGTCTGATGTTAAGTTGGGTGACAGTATTGCGACTAACGGTGTGTGTTTAACTGTCGTGGACTTTAATGACACGAGTTACAGCGCTGACTTATCGCTGGAAACACTGAAAAAGTCAGGCTTTGCCGATTACAAAGCTGGCGACAAGGTGAACTTGGAAAAAGCCATGCTGCCAACTACTCGCTTTGGTGGACATATTGTATCGGGGCACGTTGATGGCGTTGGCGAAATCGTCGAGCGCAACATCGTAGGCCGAGCTATCGAATTCTGGGTTGAATTACCTGAAGAACTGAATAAATACGTTGCAGAGAAAGGCTCAATTACCGTTGATGGTATTAGTCTGACCGTCAATGATTTACGTAAGAACGCATTTAAACTGACCATCGTTCCTCACACCACTCAGGAAACCACGATCGATTCGTTCCAAGTCGGACGAAAAGTGAATTTGGAAGTGGACGTATTAGCGCGTTATCTAGAGCGTTTACTGCAAGGAAGAGAGCAGGCAAAACAACCTGAATCTCGATTGACGATGGAATTTCTGCAACAGAACGGTTTTGCTTAACTCTGTTCTACTTTAACCCGATTGACTTAACGGAAGTCGCTTAAGCGGCTAACAATAGGATAAGAATAATGCCAATCAGCACGCCACAAGAAATTATTGAAGATATCCGCCTTGGTAAAATGGTTATCCTGATGGATGACGAAGACCGTGAGAACGAAGGCGACTTAATCGTTGCTGCGGAACACATTACGCCAGAAATTATTAACTTTATGGCGACACATGGCCGTGGTTTGATCTGTCTGACTATGACGAAAGAGCGCTGTGAAAAGTTAGGCTTGCCACCAATGGTGCAAGACAACAATGCTCAGTACAGCACCGCTTTCACTGTATCAATTGAAGCGGCAGAAGGTGTAACTACGGGTATTTCTGCAGCAGACCGCGCTCGCACCGTTCAAGCGGCAGTGGCAAAAGATGCTAAAGCGTCTGATCTTGTACAGCCGGGGCATATTTTCCCGCTGACTGCTCAAGATGGTGGTGTTTTAGTTCGTGCTGGTCACACTGAAGCGGGTTGCGATTTGGCGCGTCTTGCAGGATTAGAGCCTGCCTCTGTGATTGTCGAAATTCTGAAAGAAGACGGCAGCATGGCTCGACGTCCTGACTTAGAAATCTTTGCAGAGAAACATGGTATTAAACTCGGTACTATCGCTGCACTGATTGAACACCGCAATAACACAGAAACGACAATTGAACGTGTAGCTAAGTGCAAACTGCCAACAGAATACGGTGATTTTGAATTGGTAACTTACCGTGACATCATCGATAACCAAGTACACTTTGCGATGCAAAAAGGTGACTTAACCGATAACGCTCCACTGGTTCGCGTGCATCTACAAGATATGTTTACGGACATTCTTCACAGCAACAGAAGTGCTGAACGTAGCTGGACGTTGCAAAGTGCAATGAAACGCATTGCTGAAGAAGGTGGAGTTCTGGTTATTTTGGGTAATGAAGAGTCGAGTGACCTTTTGGTTCACCGCATCAAAATGTTTGAACAGCAAGACAGTGGAGATGCTCCAGCAATGGCTAAGAAGCAGGGTACCTCACGCCGCGTAGGTGTAGGCTCTCAAATCCTAGCTGACTTGGGTGTTCGCGATATGCGTTTGCTCTCTTCACCAAACAAAAAATATCACGCACTAGGTGGCTTTGGGTTGAACGTTGTTGAGTACGTTTGCGAATAATCCAAAAGCTAAGCGTTAAAATGAACCCGTAATAGATTTCTATTGCGGGTTAAATTTCATCATGATTTTTAAATCAAGTGATTGAATGTTGGTTATTCATAACCAAGCGAGCCAATTTCCATTAGATATAGCTCACAAACTTATGCTAGAATCCGGCGATTCTCACTTGATGAACCAGAGTTAAAGGAAAGCTTATGAAAGTGATAGAAGGTGGTTTCCCAGCACCCAATGCAAAAGTAGCGATTGTGATTTCTCGTTTCAACAGTTTTATTAACGAAAGTCTATTGTCTGGTGCCATCGACACTTTGAAGCGTCACGGTCAGGTGAGCGACGATAACATCACTGTGGTTCGCTGCCCTGGTGCAGTAGAACTTCCTCTTACTGCGCAACGTGTTGCAAAAACAGGTAAATTTGACGCTATCGTTTCTCTAGGCTCAGTGATCCGTGGTGGTACACCACACTTTGACTATGTTTGTAGTGAAATGAATAAAGGTTTGGCACAAGTGTCTATGGAATTCAGCATTCCAGTGGCATTTGGTGTACTAACTGTTGATACAATCGATCAAGCTATTGAACGCGCAGGAACCAAGGCTGGTAATAAAGGTGCAGAAGCTGCACTAAGCGCACTTGAGATGATTAACGTTCTTTCTGAATTTGATTCCTAATGGGGGCCAGTGTGAAACCAGCCGCACGTCGTAATGCACGTCAATTTGCGCTACAAGCTATTTATTCGTGGCAAATTACTAAAGATAATGTTGCAACAATTGAAGAGCAATTTTTATCAAATGGTAAGTATGATGAAGAAGAGCATCACGCATCTGAACCAGCTCTAGCTGTGCCAGAAACTGACGTTGTTTATTTCCGCGACCTTTTAGCGGGTGTCGTGCTTAACCACATGGAACTTGATAGCAAGCTAAGACCTTTTGTGTCTCGCCCAATGCAAGACCTAGATATGATGGAGCTAGCATTGCTCCGTCTTGCAATGTACGAGATGACTCGTCGTGATGATGTACCTTACAAAGTGGTTATCAACGAAGCGATTGAGCTAGCGAAAGTATTCGCAGCAGAAGATAGCCATAAGTTTATCAACGGTGTGCTTGATAAAGCAGCGCCGCACGTACGTAAAAAATCGTAATTCGATTTAGCATATAAAGGTCAGCAATTGCTGACCTTTTTTATATCGTGAATATCAGATGTCTATTCGACAGGATTGGAATGACCGAATGTTTGGTGAATTTAACCTAATCGATAAATATTTTTCTACTCGTCAAACTCAGCGTAAAGATGTCCATCTTTCGCTTGGGGACGATTGTGCCATTGTGAAAGCACCGGAAGGTGTACGTATTGCTATCAGCACAGATACCTTAGTAGCAGGTACTCACTTCTTAGCGGATGCTAACCCTGCTTGGGTGGCACACAAAGCATTAGCCTCAAATATCAGTGATTTAGCGGCAATGGGAGCTACGCCCGCTTGGGTTTCAATGGCGTTAACTTTACCCTCTATTGATGAAGCTTGGCTGAAGCCATTTTGTGATGCGTTTTTCGAACTCGCGAATTACTACAATATCCAGCTTATTGGTGGAGATACGACTAAAGGACCTCTCAGCATAAGTTTGACAGTACAAGGGTTTGTGCCGGATACCCGTGCTCTGACCCGTTCGGGCGCAAAAGTGGGTGACTGGATTTATGTCACCGGTGAACTGGGTGATAGTCAGGCTGGATTAAGTGTGGTGCTTGATGCTGAAAAAAGGCATGAACCTTTCGCTTTGGAGCTGGAAAAACGCCATTACATTTCTTCTCCGAGAGTCTTGGCGGGGCAAGCTTTATTGAACATTGCTTCATCCGCGATTGATATTTCTGATGGTCTCATTGCAGACTTAAAGCATATTTTGAATCGCTCACAAGTAGGTGCTTCAATTGATACCAGCTTGCTGCCTATCTCTAAAGAGCTCATCCAATTCCTTGGTGATATCTCTGATGCCCAAAAATGCGCTTTAACTAGTGGTGAAGAATACGAGTTATGTTTTACGGTGCCAGAACAGAATAAAGGTTCGCTTGAAAGTGTGCTTGCGCATACTGGAACCAAGGTAACCTGTATCGGTCAAATTCGACCTCATGGCACATTTGAATTACACCACAAAGGTAAAAAGCTAAATTGGTCATTGGAAGGATACGATCATTTTAAGGCAGATGTATAAGGTAGAAATATGACAAACCCTAAATCACTCATCTCATTAAGTAATCCTTGGCATTTGCTGGCTACAGGTTTTGGAAGTGGCTTGTCTCCCATTGTTCCCGGCACTATGGGTACACTGGCTTCAGTGCCGTTCTACTTGTTTCTTGTGCAGTTGCCTTTATGGTTGTACGTATTTGTTGTGCTTATCGCGAGTATCGTAGGGATTAAAATTTGCCAAATTACTTCCGATGACATGAAAGTGCATGATCATGGCTCGATTGTCTGGGATGAGTTCGCAGGTTTTTGGATCACTATGCTGGTAGTGCCGCTGTTTAATCTGCCTGTTTTCGATTGGAAGTGGCTTGTGACAGGCTTTGTTTTGTTCCGCTTTTTCGACATGGTAAAACCTTGGCCAATAGGCTGGCTTGACAAACGTGTTCATGGCGGGCTGGGCATCATGATTGATGATTTAGTTGCGGGAGTTATGTCCGCTATTAGCCTTGGACTGATTGGCTATTGGGCTGGTTGGATGGTCTAGTCTCTTGGTATTCTGGCGAAGAGACAACTGGCAACTCTTTATGATTAAGTTCTAGCTTTCACTGTAATCATAGAAAAAAATTAAGGTTCCCAATGGGAACCTTTTCTGTTTAAAACCGTTGAGTTTACAGCTTTTCGAGGTCTGCTTCGATTTCCGCTATCTTGCTTGCGACCACTTTCTCCAAATGGCGAAGATCTTTTAATATCTTCTGCTTAACATCGATTTCTTCTGGTGTCTCATGTCGGGTTATTTTGTTGAGCTCATCAATAATCAACGTTAAGTTGCGGTTGATTTCTGTGACCTCTTTATATTGATGACTTCCACTGTCAACCAAAACGCTTTTTTTCTGCCTTGGGTATTTGAATTTAACACTTTTAGCGAATAATTCGCCTTTTTGCTTCTTAAAGTAGATTTTTAACACATCTTTTTGCGCCTCTTGGCGTAAAGAGTAGCGTTCTATCTGGCTAGGATCATGAATTCCTAAGCCAATGAGGTGTGGAAACATAAGCGACCTCTAGGTTTGTGTTTTACATCAATTTTATAGGGTCTGATCAGTTTGAAATTTAGACAGACCCTGAGGTAAATGTAGCAGCCTCGAAGTGTGTTAGATAGCTGATTTTGCTTAAATAGATCAAGTTGTGGACAAGATCGCTATTTATCACAGTTTCAATCCGGTGCGAGTTCTGAAACATTTTCGATTAGTCGTTCGCGTAATTGTGCTTCTTCTTCTTCGCTCAGCTTGTTTCCTTGTGGGCTGGTTAAGATAAATAAATCTTCCGCTCGTTCGCCCATAGTGGTGATTTTCGCGGCGTGCAGGTCCAAATTTAGCTCGGAGAAGGTTGCACCGACAGTCGCTAACAGCCCAGGAGTATCCAGAGCAACGAATTCCATAAGCGTGCGTTTTTTACTTCGAGTAGGCAAAAAGTCGATAGTGGTTTTCACCGTAAAATGCTTCAATTGACGAGGCAGTCGACGTGTTTTCAGTTCGAGATCACTTTCGCTTTTTAGCACGTTGATAATGTGCTTGCGTAACGCCTGATGACGAGACTCTTCGATTACCGCGCCATTTTGGTCGAGCACCATAAAGGTATCGAGTACATAGCCATCTTTACTAGTCATGATCTGTGCGTCATGAACGTTAAGATTGCGTCTGTCCAACTCACCAACCACTTTGGCAAAGAGGGAAGGTTGGTCTTTGGTGTAGACAAATATTTCTGTACCGCCACGAGGCGCTCGTTTACTTAATATTACTAATGGATGTGTTGGATCTTTGTGGCGAAGTAAATGAGTACAATGCCATGCGATTTGTTTGTGAGTATGACGCAGGAAATAGTCTGCTTTGAATCTTTGCCAAAGTAATTCAATCTCTCTGCTGCTAAAGCCTTCTTTACGCAACAAAGCGGAAGCAAGTTGTTGGTTGTGTCGAATACGGTCGCGCACATCCACAGGGTTTTCTAATCCACGACGCAGGGCTCGTTGAGTTGAATAGAAAAGTTCAGCAAGCAGGGTTCTCTTCCAGCTGTTCCACAGTTCTGGGTTGGTTGCACAGATGTCAGCAACCGTCAGACAAACCAAATATTCCAAGTACTCTTCGTCACGAACTTTTTTCGCAAATTCGATGATGACTTCAGGATCGTAAATATCTCGGCGCTGTGCAGTGACTGACATCAGAAGGTGATTGAGCACCAACCATGAGACAAGTTTGGCTTCTGGCTTTGAAAGCCCATGTTCAATACAGAAATCATAAGCTTCTACCGCGCCGATCTCTGAGTGATCCCCGCCACGCCCTTTAGCTATGTCATGGAAAATTGCAGCGAGAATGAGTAACTCTTTTTTCTGCAATTTTGGATAGATTTCGCAACAGATGGGGTGCCTGTCGTGATTTGCTGGATCACCAAAGGTATTGATATGTTTGAGAAGTCGAATGCTGTGTTCATCTACGGTATACGCGTGGAACAGGTCAAACTGCATCTGACCGACGATTTGGCTCCATTGCGGCAGATAAGCGGCTAGAACCCCCAGTTTGTGCATTAAGCTGAATGCTTTGTGCAACGCATTAGGATGCCGTACCAGTTCCATAAACTTTTCGCGCGCTTCAGGAATGGTATGCAAGAACTTATTTAAACGGCGTCGAGCAGTGCGCAGCTGACGCATGGTTGCCGGGGCGACACCATCAATGGTTGAGTCGTTGGCGATATGGAGGAACATATCCAAAATCGTTTCTGGTCTTGCTTGGAACAGTGCTGGTTTTCTTGCTTCTATCAAGCTACCGCGACGTTGGAAATCTTTATCAAGGATCACAGGCTCGCACTCTTCACCATTATTTAAAATGGCTTGGTCGAACAGCTTTAGCAGCATTTTATTAAGTTCTGCAACTCGGCGAACCGTGCGGTAGAACTCTTTCATCATCATCTCAACCGCTCGGTTGCCGTCACCGGCAAAACCTAAGTGTTCTGCGACTTGTGCTTGCAAGCCAAACGTCAGGCGGTTGTCGTATCGTTTGAGTTCCATGTGAAGTGCAAAGCGCACACGCCAGAGAAAATCTTGGCATTCAACCAGCTCTCGATATTCTGCATCGGTTAAAAATCCGTAGCGGCTCATTTCATAAAGAGAGGTTGCGCCAAAGTGACGGCGGGCAACCCAGCTTAGAGTATGAATGTCACGTAGACCACCGGGAGTAGACTTGATGTCTGGCTCAAGGTTGTAAGTGGTATCGTGATAACGTGCATGGCGTTCACGCTGTTCTTGAATTTTCGCCTTGTAGAAAGTTTCGCTTGGCCAGAAAGATTCTGAATGAATCAGCATTTTCAAACGGTGGAAGGTATCTTCACTGCCTGCTAATAATCTTGCTTCTTGTAAGTTGGTTGCGACCGTCAGGTCTGCTCGGCCAATTTCTGAACACTCATCAACGGTGCGAACTGCGTGTCCCACTTCTAAGCGTAAATCCCAGAGTAGGGTAATGAATTCACTCACTTTCTGCTCAGTTTGCTCGGGTATTTTGTTGTTTGAGATGATCAAAATATCGATGTCAGACAGTGGATGAAGTTCTCCACGCCCGTAGCCGCCTACCGCGACTAAGCCAAGCTCAGGGTTGTCAATGAATCCGAAATGTTGCCATAAACGGTGCAGGAGTAGATCCATATACTCTGAACGACCTAAAACAAGGTCAGTTACTGGATGGTGATTCAAAAATTCTTGCTTTTGATACTGGGCAAAATGTTCAAGTTGTTGTTTTAACTCACTGACGGTCAGTTGTTCATCAGAAAAAGTTAAAGGGGACTGAAAAGGCATAGTTAAAGCATCCATGCTGGTATCTCGTTTTGAGATAACAATTAAATATGTGTTGAAATGAATCTAACAGATAAGAACAGATAAAAAAATATCCCTGAGAGCAGGGATATTTTTATAAGTATGCAATTTTACTAACGCTTATGCGTTGACTAGGAAGCGAGGCAGTGATTCTTCTTCACGTAAGGTCAGAATTTCACAACCGTCAGCAGTGACTAAAATCGTGTGCTCCCATTGTGCTGATTTCTTGCCGTCTGCTGTGTAAACAGTCCAATCATCTTCATCATCTAAACGACAACCAAACTTACCAGCGTTAATCATTGGTTCGATGGTAAATGTCATGCCTTCGCGAAGGATGGTGCGATCACTGTTCTTGTAGTGAACCACTTGCGGTTCTTCATGGAACTCAGCGCCAATGCCGTGGCCACAGTAGTCACGGACAATAGAAAACTTAGTGCTAGGGTTGTTCTTATTGTTCGTTTTGATGTACTTCTCGATAGTTGTACCAATTTCACCAAGTTGGATACCCGGTTTCACTTTTTTCAGTGACAAGTACAAGCTTTCTTGTGCAACCATACATAAGCGCTTATCCGCAGGAGATACATCTCCTACTAAAAACATTTTTGACGTGTCGCCGTGGTAACCATCTTTGATAACAGTGATATCGATATTGATGATGTCACCGTCTTTTAGTACCGCAGGGCGAACCAACTGACCGAAAGTGGTATCTTGAGTTGCAGGAATACCATGACACACAATGTGGTTGATCGATGTGCAAATTGACTTAGGGTAGCCGTGATAATTGAGAGGTGCTGGGATTGCGCCTTGAACTTCGGTGATATGTTTATGGCAGATCTGATCCAGCTCTTCAGTGGTCACTCCTGGTTTTACAAAAGGTTCAATCATTTCTAGAACTTCTGCGGCTAAGCGACCAGCAACGCGCATTTTTTCTATTTCTTCAGCATTCTTAATTTTTACAGACATCGGCTTTACTCTATATTCGTTTTTGCACTTGGTATGTGCTAATGGCGTTATTGTATCAGTGGAAAGTGGAAGCGCAAGAAAACACTCAAATAAGAATTGTTATGATTGCCTACAATTACTTCTAAGCGTTGAGCATTTATTCATGGTTTTTCACTAGGGTGAGCGTTAGCCGCTGACAAGTGAAAGGCATTTTTTTCTAGCCATAAAGGTGAAAAATATGGTATAAAGCGCGCCGGAATCAGGGTCTGTTTTCTTCTTTATTGGCGAATCAGATTTTGTTCCATTAACTTTTATTTTAAATCACACACATTCCGACACGTGTTCCGGGGTGCTCCAAGTATTAGCTTAGGAGTCGGATGCATGGGGGATGTGGAGGCCTAACCCCATAGAGGATTTTATAATGGCAACTGTATCAATGCGCGACATGCTGAAAGCTGGTGTTCACTTCGGTCACCAAACTCGTTACTGGAACCCAAAAATGAAGCCATTCATTTTCGGTGCTCGTAACAAAGTTCATATCATCAACCTAGAAAAAACTGTACCAATGTTCAACGAAGCTCTAGCAGAGCTAGTTAAAGTTGGCGAGAAAAAAGGTAAAGTTCTTTTCGTAGGTACTAAGCGCGCTGCATCTGAAGCTGTTAAAGAAGCTGCTATTGCAAGCAACCAATACTACGTAAACAACCGTTGGTTAGGTGGTATGCTAACTAACTGGAAAACTGTTCGTCAATCAATCAAGCGTCTTAAAGAACTTGAAGCACAGTCTACAGACGGTACTTTCGACAAACTAACTAAGAAAGAAGCTCTAATGCGTACTCGCGAAATGGAGAAGCTAGAGAAATCTCTTGGTGGTATCAAAGACATGGGCGGCCTTCCAGACGCTCTATTCGTAATCGACGCTGATCACGAGCACATCGCAGTTAAAGAAGCAAACAACCTAGGTATCCCAGTATTCGCGGTTGTTGATACTAACTCTAACCCAGACGGCGTTGACTACGTTATCCCTGGTAACGACGACGCAATCCGTGCAGTTCAACTATACCTAAACGCAGCGGCTGAATCAGTAAATGAAGGCCGTAACAAAGACGTAGCTGTAGTTGCTGAAAAAGACGGTTTCGTAGAAGCTGAATAATAGCGGCTCCGAGTCTCACTTAGCGTATGAGTCAAAAACTGAAACATATGCTAGGTTATAGTTAGTATTGGGGGCCGATAATGTAGGCCCTCAATTTTTACCTTATCCAGAATTTAACTGAGGAATAGAGAATGGCTGTTACTGCTGCTCTAGTAAAAGAACTGCGCGAACGTACTGGCGCAGGTATGATGG
This sequence comes from Vibrio sp. C8, assembly GCF_054051265.1. Classification (NCBI taxonomy): domain Bacteria; kingdom Pseudomonadati; phylum Pseudomonadota; class Gammaproteobacteria; order Vibrionales; family Vibrionaceae; genus Vibrio; species Vibrio sp. C8. The sequence goes on along the minus strand of NZ_JBPAOE010000005.1, from coordinate 51,533 downwards.
AATGTAAAAAAGCGCTTGTTGAAACAAACGGTGACATCGAGCTAGCAATTGAAAATATGCGTAAGTCTGGCGCTGCTAAAGCTGCTAAAAAAGCAGGTAACGTAGCTGCTGAAGGTACTATCGCAATCAAAGAAGCAAACGGTGTAGCTGTTCTTCTTGAAGTTAACTGTCAAACAGACTTCGTTGCAAAAGATGCTAACTTTACTGCGTTCGTAAACCAAGTTGCTGAAGATGCACTAGCGTCAAAAGCTTCTGTTGAAGAACTACAAGCTAAATTCGAAGAAACTCGCGTTGCTCTAGTAGCTAAAATCGGCGAAAACGTAAACATCCGTCGCGTACAATACGTTGAGGGTGCTGCACTAGCTACTTACCGTCACGGTGAGAAGATCGGTGTTGTTGTTGCTGGTGAAGGCGACGCTGAAACTCTAAAACACGTTGCTATGCACGTAGCTGCTTCTCGTCCAGAGTACGTTAACCCTGAAGACGTACCTGCAGACGTAGTTGCTAAAGAGCGTGAAGTTCAAGTTGAAATCGCTATGAACGAAGGCAAGCCAAAAGAAATCGCAGAGAAAATGGTTGAAGGCCGCATGAAGAAATTCACTGGCGAAGTTTCTCTAACTGGTCAACCATTCGTAATGGAACCTAAGAAATCTGTTGGTGAAATCCTTAAAGAGCGTGGCGCTGCTGTTTCTACTTTCGTTCGCCTAGAAGTGGGTGAAGGTATCGAGAAAGCTGAAGGCCTAAGCTTCGCTGAAGAAGTTGCATTGGCTCAAAAAGGTTAATCCTTAGCGAATTGCTTATAAAAAGACCGTAGCCAAGGCTGCGGTCTTTTCACGAATAAGCCGGTGAATGATCGTTCATGTGTATAACTCACGAACTTATATAAATTAGCAAGCAGTTTAGCCGTGACGAATGTGCTTACTTGAGTAAGCTTATTCATGACTGTTAATCAACAACTCTCTTTGGAAGGTAAAGTCCATGACAACGAACCCTAAACCAGTATATCAACGTATTCTGTTAAAACTTAGCGGTGAAGCGCTTCAAGGTGAAGAAGGTTTTGGTATTGATCCAGCCGTTCTTGATCGTATGGCTCAAGAAGTGAAAGAACTGGTGGAACTTGGTGTCCAAGTGGGTGTTGTTATCGGTGGCGGTAACTTATTCCGTGGCGCTGGTCTAGCGAAAGCAGGAATGAACCGTGTAGTGGGCGACCACATGGGAATGCTTGCAACGGTAATGAATGGTTTAGCAATGCGTGACGCACTTCACCGTGCGTATGTGAATGCTCGTGTAATGTCTGCAATTCCATTGAATGGTGTGTGTGACGATTACAACTGGGCAGATGCTATCAGCCAACTACGTGGCGGTCGTGTTGTGATTTTCTCGGCAGGTACTGGAAACCCATTCTTCACAACGGATTCAGCTGCGTGTCTGCGCGGTATTGAAATTGAAGCGGATATTGTACTAAAAGCAACGAAAGTTGATGGTGTGTTCTCGGCTGACCCTGTGGCTAACCCAGAAGCTCAGTTGTATGATAAACTTTCATACAACGACGTTCTTGAGAAAGAATTGAAAGTAATGGATTTAGCGGCATTTACATTGGCTCGTGATCACGGCATGCCAATCCGTGTATTCAATATGAACAAACCTGGCGCTCTACGCCGTGTGGTTATGGGTGAAGCGGAAGGTACGCTGATCAGCGCCTAAGTATAATCACTCTGTAGATGAAATAAGAATTAAGGTGAAATTGTGATTAATGAGATTAAAAAAGACGCTCAAGAGCGTATGGACAAAAGTGTTGAAGCATTAAAGAACACCCTTTCTAAGATTCGTACTGGTCGTGCGCACCCAAGCATACTTTCTGGCATTTCTGTTGAGTACTACGGTGCTCCAACTCCTCTAAGTCAAGTTGCAAACGTTGTAGCAGAAGATGCACGTACGCTAGCAATCACAGTATTTGATAGAGAGCTAACAGCAAAAGTTGAAAAAGCAATTATGGCATCAGACTTAGGTTTGAATCCTATGTCTGCAGGTACTGTTATCCGAGTACCACTTCCTCCGCTAACTGAAGAGCGTCGCCGTGATCTCGTTAAGATCGTACGTGGTGAAGCAGAAGGTGGCCGTGTTGCAGTACGTAATATTCGTCGTGATGCGAACGGCGATCTTAAAGGTCTGCTTAAAGATAAAGAAATCTCTGAAGACGAAGATCGTAAAGCTCAAGATGAGATTCAAAAACTGACTGACCTAGCTGTGAAGAAAATAGATGAAGTTCTTGCAGCGAAAGAAAAAGAACTAATGGAAGTTTAATCTCTCATAACTTTCAATGTTATAAACGCTGTGCTCGCAGCACAGCGTTTAACTATGCTACTCTTCACAATCTTTTTATCGTCAAAACTTCCTTATGCAAAATTCGCAACTCTCTCCAGAAGCTTTACCACAACATATCGCTGTCATTATGGATGGCAATGGTCGTTGGGCTAAAGAGCAGGGGAAACCTCGAGTCTTCGGCCACAAAAATGGTGTAGCATCTGTTCGTAAGACAATCTCAACTGCCGCTCGTTTGGGTATCAAAGCTGTCACATTATTCGCATTTAGTAGTGAAAATTGGCGTCGCCCTGAAGAAGAAGTGGGTGTGCTAATGGAATTGTTTATGGCGGTCTTAACGACGGAAGTTAAGAAGTTGCATAAAAATCAATTACGTCTGCGTGTTATCGGTGATAAGAGTCGTTTTAGTGAACGCTTGCAAAATAAAATTGCTCAAGCGGAAGAGCTGACGAAAGATAATACAGGCATGTTGATCAACATCGCGGCAAATTATGGCGGTCAATGGGATATTACTCAAGCAACTCGAAGTATTGCAGAAAAAGTGGCACAAGGTGAGCTGGTTGCTTCTGATATTACAGAGGAAACCATTCGTGCACATTTGACCATGTCAGATATTCCTGAAGTTGATTTAATGATTCGTACTGGCGGTGAATGTCGCATCAGTAACTTTATGCTGTGGCAGCTGGCTTATGCTGAGCTGTATTTCACTCCAACTTACTGGCCAGAATTTGGTGAGGAAAGTTTGGTTGAAGCAGTGACTTGGTTTGTTAATCGTGAGCGTCGTTTTGGCTGCACTGGTGAACAAATCAAGGCATTGATGGAAAAATAAAATAGGATTTTAAAGTTTGAAGCAAAGAATAATTACAGCGCTCATACTTGCACCTTTGGTGATTTTAGCCATTTTTTATCTCTCTCTTCCTTGGTTCATGGTTGCATTGGCAACGGTGACTTTTATTGGTTCATGGGAATGGACACAGTTTGTAAATGCTTCTTCTCGTTACCTTGCTTTAGTCCCTGCGGCTATTGTTGGGGTCGGAAGTTACTTTTGGTTAGCTCCAGACGAAGCTTGGTTTCATTCTCTCAGTGATTCTCATTTCTTGTTACTTATCGTGGGTAGTTTATGGTGGGTGTTCTCCAGTTTCCTAGCCATTAGTTATCCTAAATCTCGCCCATGGTGGGAAAACTCCAATGTGTTGCGTCACCTGTTTGGGCTTCTTACATTGATCCCGTTTTTCTGGAGTGTGATTTTCCTTCGCGCCGAAAATATTGAGGTTGATTCGTATCACGGTGCACGCTTAGTGCTGTTTGTTTGCTTTATCGTATGGTCTGCAGATAGCGGAGCCTATTTTGCTGGAAAAAGCTTCGGTAAACACAAAATGGCGCCTGCTGTAAGTCCAAACAAAACGATGGAAGGCCTAGTAGGTGGTGTTATTGCTGCAATGTTGGTGGGGTGGATATTTGCTGATTTGTTTAGTATTCAGTTCACATCTGTGCCTGTCATGTTATTCACCATCTTAGTTACGGTGGTTATTTCTGTGCTTGGTGACCTAGTTGAGAGTATGTTCAAACGTGTTTCCGGTATCAAGGACAGTAGCAATATTATTCCAGGGCATGGCGGTATACTTGATCGTATAGACAGCCTGACAGCTGCTTTCCCTGTTTTCGCTTTTCTTTACTTCATGCTTTAACAGATAGGCAAGCACGTCTTGCCTATTCCTATTATTAACAACGGTTTTGCTATGCGTAAGTTAACGATTCTTGGTGCAACAGGCTCTATTGGTGCTAGCACACTGAAAGTAGTTAAAGAAAATCCGGAACAATTTGAAATTGTTGCTTTAGCTGCAGGTGTGAACGTTGAAAAAATGCGAGAGCTCTGCCTGATTTGGAAGCCACAATATGCTGTGATGGCGACGGCTAAAGCTGCGCAAGAACTTTCCTTACAGTTGTCTGAACTTAACCTTCGTACCGAAGTGTCGTATGGCGTTGATGCTATGTGTCATGTCGCCTCTATGGGTGAGGTTGATACGGTCATGGCTGCTATCGTAGGTGCGGCGGGCTTAGTGCCAACGATGGCTGCAGTGAAAGCGGGCAAACGAGTGTTACTTGCCAACAAAGAAGCGCTTGTTATGTCCGGCCAGTTGTTTATTGATGCCGTTGAACAATATGATGCTGAACTTTTACCTGTCGATAGTGAACATAATGCTATTTTCCAGTGTCTACCTAGAGAGGTGCAGTCTCAGCTAGGTCGTTGCGAGCTCGCTTCTAATGGTGTGTCTCACATTTTGCTGACAGGCTCGGGTGGTCCGTTTCGCTATAGTGATATCAGCACGTTAGCAAGTGTTACTCCTGAGCAGGCAATTGCTCATCCAAACTGGTCTATGGGGCCTAAGATTTCTGTTGATTCAGCAACAATGATGAACAAAGGTTTGGAGTACATTGAAGCTAAGTGGTTGTTTAATGCTTCAAGAGAGCAACTCAAAGTTTTGATTCACCCTCAGTCGGTGATCCATTCCATGGTGCAGTTTAAAGATGGCTCAGTGATCGCCCAGATGGGGGAACCAGACATGGCAACTCCGATCGCGTACACTATGGCTTATCCAAATCGCGTGAGCGCGAATGTGAACTCTTTAGATTTCACTCGTTTGAGCGAGTTGACATTCATGGATGTTGATTACCAGCGATACCCTTGTTTGAAATTGGCTATCGATGCTTGTTATGAAGGACAACATGCAACAACATCTCTTAATGCCGCAAATGAAGTTGCAGTGGATGCGTTCCTGAAAGGGAAAATCCGTTTTACCGATATTGCAGTGATTAATGAAAGAGTGCTAACACAAGTATGTGGCACTAATAACCAGTTACATTCCTACGACTTGGAAAGCCTGTTAGAGCTCGATACAATGGCTCGCAAGCTAGCTAACCAAGCACTTAAAGAGCGTATATTATGAGTGGCATTTTGTGGAACTTTGTCTCCTTTATCGTTGCCCTTGGCATATTAGTCGCGGTGCATGAATTTGGGCACTTCTGGGTTGCCAGAAAGTGTGGCGTCAAAGTCGAAAAATTTTCTATTGGTTTCGGTAAGTCCATCTGGAGCAAAATTGGCAAAGATGGTACGGAATACAGCATCTCAATGATTCCACTTGGTGGCTTCGTTAAAATGCTTGATGGGCGCGTTGACGATGTGCCTGCAGATCAACAGTGCTTTGCATTTGATAAAAAGCCACTTTGGAAACGTTCAGCTATCGTTGCTGCTGGTCCAGCATTTAACTTTTTCTTCGCTATTTTTGCTTACTGGCTGGTTTTTCTGGTCGGTGTTCCATCCGTGAAGCCAGTTATTGGCGAAGTCGCTCCTCATTCTATTTCTGCTCAGGCTGGTCTTGAGTCAGGTATGCAAATTAAATCCGTTGCGGGTGTCGAAACACTGAATTGGGAATCGGTCAACATGGGGTTGGTCGATCATATCGGCGATAAACAGCTCGTAATGACTGTGACCTCTCAAGAAGGTGTCGGACTCGACGAAATTAAAACTTTAGATCTGTCTGCATGGAACTTTGACCCAGAATCAGAGTCTGCTATGGAGGCTTTAGGCTTTAAACCTTATACCCCTGAAATCTATATGTCTTTACAGAGTATATCCGAAGGGGGAGCAGGTCAGCTTGCTGGTCTCGAGGTTGGTGATGTTCTTACTCACATTGATGGGCATCCAATCAATGACTGGCAACAGGTTGTAACGGCTATCCAAAACAGCCCTGATAAGCCACTTCAGTTGAAAGTTGATAGAGAAGGTGAAGAGTTATCTCTGGTTTTAACCCCTCAGGCAAAGAATGTGGCTCAAGGGAAAGTGATCGGTTTTGCTGGTATCGCACCTGAAGTCGCAGAATGGCCTGAAAATTATCGCTTTGATCTCCAATATGGTGTAATTGAATCGGTTGGCAAAGCGGTCGAAAAAACAGGGCAAGTTATTGGTTTAACCGTCAATATGTTGAAGAAACTTATTGTTGGTGATGTTGGTCTGAATAATTTAAGTGGTCCAATTTCGATTGCCAAAGGCGCCGGAACAACAGCCGATTACGGTCTGGTTTACTTCTTGGGCTTTTTAGCACTGATTAGTGTGAATTTAGGGATTATAAACTTGGTGCCACTACCGATGTTAGATGGCGGACACCTTTTATTTTTTGCTATTGAGGGGGTTACCCGTCGCCCGGTACCAGAAAAAGTACAAGAAATGGGCTATCGAATTGGTGGGGCAATCATATTCTCTTTAATGGCAGTGGCATTATTTAACGATTTTACTCGCCTGTGATTGATTAGCATTAGGCAAAAGCGGTAGTAAGGAATAATTCAAATACATATGGCAATGAAAAAGATCCTTTTCGCGACACTGCTCGCAACCAGCGTGTCGGCGAATAGTGCCGAAAATTTTGTTGTACAGGACATTCAGATCAACGGCTTACAACGTGTGGCACTTGGTGCAGCTTTGTTGAAAATGCCAGTTCGAATCGGTGATTCTGTAGACTCTCAAGATGTTGCAGGGATTATCAAAGCGTTATACGCATCTGGTAACTTTGAGGATGTGAAAGTTCTTAGAGATGGTGATGTGTTGGTCGTTGAGGTGAAAGAACGCCCGACGATAGCTACGGTTTCTTTCTCTGGTAATAAGGCAATTAAAGAAGAGCAGCTTCAGCAAAACCTTGATGCTTCAGGTATTCGCGTGGGCGAAGCATTAGATCGCACTACGTTGAGCAACATTGAAAAAGGTCTTGAAGACTTTTACTACAGTGTCGGTAAATACAACGCGACTGTTCAGGCTGTTGTTACGCCTCTGCCACGAAACCGTGCGGATTTGAAATTTGTTTTTACTGAAGGTGTTTCTGCAAAAATTCAGCAGATCAACTTTATCGGTAACCAAGTTTTTTCTGATGAAGAACTTTTGTCTCGCTTTAACCTCAATGTTGATGTCTCATGGTGGAACTTCCTTTCTGATGATAAGTATCAAAAGCAAGTTCTAGCAGGTGATATCGAGGCTCTTCGCTCCTACTATCTTGATCGCGGTTACTTAAAGTTTCAGGTTGAATCGACCAACGTATCTATCTCTCCAGATAAGAAAGGGGTCTATATCGCGTTGAACCTGACTGAAGGTGAGCCTTATACAGTCAAGGGCGTAAAATTCCGTGGTGAACTTATCGGCAAAGAAGATGAGTTTAATGCTCTTATCCCGTTTGAAGATGGTGAGACCTATAACGGCTCTGCTGTTACTCAACTTGAAGAGGGCGTAAAGCGCGTTCTTGGTGAGGCTGGGTATGCTTATCCCCAAGTCCGTACTATTCCAGAATTTAATGACGGCACCAAAGAAGTATCGCTAGTTGTCAATGTTGAAGCTGGTAAGCGTATTTATGTGCGCGACATTCGTTTTGTTGGTAACAATGCGACTCGTGACGAAGTCCTTCGTCGTGAAATGCGTCAAATGGAAGGCAGTTGGTTAAGTTCGAAAGCGATAGATACCGGTAAAGCGCGTCTAAGTCGTTTAGGTTTCTTCGAAACGGTAGATGTACAAACCGTTCGAGTTCCCGGCAGCGAAGACCAAGTTGACCTTGTTTATAATGTTAAAGAAGCCAACTCTGGTAGCGTAAACTTTGGTATTGGTTACGGTACTGAATCTGGTGTTAGTTTCCAAGTCGGTCTGCAACAAGACAACTTTTTAGGTACGGGTAATCGTGTTGGTATCAGTGCAATGACTAACGATTACCAAAAGAACGTCACCTTAGAATACCGAGACCCATACTGGAACTTAGATGGTGTGAGTTTAGGTGGTAAAGTTTTCTACAACCAATTTGAAGCTTCAGAGGCGGGTATTGTTGACTATACCAACGAAAGTTACGGTACCAACCTGACCTGGGGTTTCCCGTTCGATGAATTAAACCGCTTTGAGTTTGGTGTCGGTTATACCCACAATAAGCTCGGCAATTTGTCTCCTTATTTGCAAGTAGAGCGGTTCTTGGTTGCGCAGGCAAGTAACGTTGATAGTGATGGTAGTCTGGTCACGAATGATTTTGATATAAACTTGTCATGGACACGTAACAACCTTAATAAAGGCTACTTCCCGACAGCAGGTAATTATCAACGCGCCTTTTATAAGATGACCGTACCTGGCTCTGACGCAAAGTACTTCAAACTGCAGTATGATGTCCGTCAGTACTTCCCATTAACCAAGAAACATGAGTTTGCATTGTTGCTTCGCGGTCGATTGGGGTATGGTAACGGTTATGGTCAAACGGATGGCAATGATAATTTGTATCCGTTCTATGAAAACTTCTACGCTGGTGGTTTCACGAGTCTACGAGGTTTTGGTTCAAACTCAGTTGGCCCGAAAGCGGTGTATCGTGATTACTCGAGCTCAAATAATGGTTCGGATATTGCTTCTGATGAGTCTGTGGGGGGGAACGCCGTTGCTTTAGGTAGTTTAGAACTAATCTTCCCGACGCCATTTGCATCGGATGAAGCTAGAAACCAAATCCGTACCAGTATCTTCTTCGATATGGCGAGTGTCTGGGATACAGAATTTGATTACCGTGAAGGTGGAGCAGATTATGCTAACGAGTACTACTACGACTACTCCGATCCAACAAACTACCGCTCGTCTTACGGTGTAGCATTACAATGGATGTCACCGATGGGCCCATTGGTATTCTCGTTGGCTAAGCCAATAAAAATTTACGAAGGTGATGATGAAGAGTTCTTTACATTCACCATCGGTAAAACGTTCTAATAGAGGAAAGTATTTTGAAAAATATTATGAAAGCTGCTGGTGTTAGTCTTCTTGTTCTTAGCTCATCAATGTTCGCAAATGCAGCTGAAGCAGCGCAAAAAGTCGGTTATATCAACACTGCACAAGTATTCCAAGCACTGCCACAACGTGAAGTAGTGTTGCAAAAAATGAAAGCTGAATTTGAAGATAAAGCGGCGGAATTGCAGAGCATTCAAGCGCAAGCTAAAACCAAAATTGAAAAACTTAAGCGTGATTCTTCTCTAATGAGTCAAGATGAAGTTGAAAAACTGCGTATTGAAATTGGTCAGTTAGACAGCACATATAAAATCAAAGCTCAGGCACTGGATAAAGCGTCTGCACAACGTGAAAATGAAGAAAAACAAAAGTTATTCCACGTGATTCAAGAAGCTGTGAAAAAAGTGGCAGAGAAAGAAGGTTACGATATGATTATTGATATCAGTGCTATGCAATATGGTAAGCCTGAATTCAATATTTCAGAGAAAGTAATTAAATCAATCAAATAACTAGCTCTTATAGACAAAATAGCAATTAAACATGAAAACACTGACTTTAGCTGAATTAGCAGCAATTACTGGCGGTGAGTTACACGGTGATGGCAATGCTGTTGTTCGTCGTGTTGCTCCAATGGACAGCGCACAAGAAGGCGATGTGACCTTTTTGTCTAATCCTAAATACAGCAAACACTTAGCCGAATCAAAAGCGACAGTGTTGATGGTGAAAGAGTCAGAGCGATCGCTGTGTCCGTCGAATGTGTTGGTTGTTGCTGACCCTTACGTTGCCTTCGCTAAGGTAGCACAAGCGTTAGATTTGACGCCTGCACCGGCTGAAAATGGTGTGTCAGCAAGTGCGGTTGTCGCTGCAGACGTAGTTATGGGTACTAACGTTTCTATCGGTGCCAATGCTGTAGTCGAGTCAGGTGTTGAGTTGGGTAACAACGTCGTTATTGGTGCTGGCTGCTTTGTTGGCAAAAATGCCAAATTGGGCAACAACACCAAGCTTTGGGCGAATGTGAGCGTCTACCACGAAGTGCAAATCGGTAGTGACTGCTTGATTCAATCCAGCACTGTTATTGGTTCTGACGGGTTTGGTTATGCGAATGAGCGTGGCGAATGGGTCAAGATCCCTCAAATCGGTTCTGTACGAATTGGTAACCGTGTTGAAATTGGTGCATGTACCACTATCGACCGTGGTGCTCTAGACGATACCGTGATCGAAGATAACGTGATCATCGACAACCAAATTCAAATCGCTCACAACGTGCACATCGGATATGGTACAGCCATGGCTGGTGGTACAGTTGTTGCCGGAAGCACTCAAATTGGTAAGTACTGCATTATTGGTGGTGCATGTGTTATTAACGGCCACATTACTATTGCTGATGGTGTGACCATCACGGGTATGGGGATGGTAATGCGCAGTATCGAAGAAAAAGGCATGTACTCGTCAGGTATTCCTTTACAGCCAAACAAAGAGTGGCGTAAGACTGCGACTCGTGTTCATCGTATTGATGAGATGAACAAGCGTCTTAAAGAAGTTGAAAAGCAAATCGCGCAAAAAAACGACGCTTAATGGCATATTTTACAGACCTTTGTCGATAAGGCTCGCAAAGTGCGAGTCTTTTTCGTCTATAATGCCGAAAAGATTTTTTGAAAATTTAATGAATAGGAATATGACTTTGACGACTGAAAAGAAAACGATGAATATCACCGAAATTCAGGAGCTACTTCCTCATCGCTATCCGTTTTTGTTGATTGATCGCGTAACCGATTACGAAGAAGGCAAATATCTGGTTGGCCTTAAAAACGTTTCAGTAAATGAACCTCAGTTTACAGGTCATTTTCCGCAGCTACCGATTTTCCCTGGTGTACTTATTCTTGAAGCGATGGCTCAAGCTACGGGTTTGCTAGCGTTTAAATCTTTTGGCTCATCGAAAGAAAATGAACTTTACTACTTCGCGAGTATTGATAATGCAAAATTCCGTAAGCCAGTTGTTCCGGGCGACCAACTGATTATCGAAGTGGAATTCTTGAAAGAACGTCGTGGTATCGCTCTGTTTAATGGTGTTGCGAAAGTAGACGGTGAAGTTGTATGTTCTGCTGAACTAAAATGTGCACGTAGAGAGTTTTAAGATGATTCACGAATCAGCAAAAATTCATCCAAGCGCAGTAGTAGAAGAAGGTGCGGTGATTGGTGCAAACGTAACTGTTGGACCTTTTACTTACATCACTTCTGGCGTGAAAATTGGCGACAACACAGAAGTGATGTCGCATGTTGTCATCAAAGGTAATACGGTTATCGGTAAAGAGAACCGCATTTTCCCTCATGCTGTTATTGGCGAAGAAAACCAAGACAAGAAATACAGCGGTGAAGATACAACAGTGGTTATCGGTGATCGCAATGTGATCCGTGAAGCGGTGCAAATTCATCGTGGCACGGTGCAAGACAAAGCGACTACTATTGTGGGTAATGACAACCTACTTTGTGTTAACGCGCATATCGCTCATGACTGTGTTGTCGGCAATAATACTCACATTGGTAACAATGCGATCCTTGGCGGACACGTAACAGTCGAAGACCACGCTGGCGTAATGGCGTTATCTGCCATTCACCCATTCTGTAGTGTAGGTGCTTATGCTTACGTTGGTGGCTGTTCAGCGGTTGTTCAGGACGTACCTGCATACGTACTTGCACAGGGTAACCACGCAACACCTTTCGGTTTGAACCTTGTTGGTTTGAAACGTAACGGTTTTGAAAAAGCAGAGATTCGCGCCATTCAAAAAGCGTACAAAGAGATCTACCGTTCAGGTAAAACACAAGCAGAAGTGCTGCCTGTACTGAAAGAGATCGCGCAAGAGTGGCCTGCTGTAGAACGTTTCATTTCCATTTTGGAAACGACGGAACGTGGTATCATTCGTTAATATTCGATTGAACTGACGATTGGAAAAGATCGCAGCTTAAATGCTGCGGTCTTTTTGTGTTTTAAGGCTAGCGATATTCAATTGCTATGCTCACATTCTTCCATAATTTAAGGCTAATAAAAGTATGTCTGAAGTGAGAAAGCCGCTGCGCGTAGGTATTGTTGCTGGAGAAATGTCTGGTGATACGTTAGGTGAAGGCTTTATCAAAGCAATTAAGCAGCAATATCCAGACGCAGAGTTTGTCGGTATTGGTGGCCCGAAGATGATAGCTCAAGGGTGTGAGTCACTCTTTGATATGGAAGAGCTGTCTGTAATGGGCTTAGTTGAGGTGCTTGGTCGCTTATCTCGTCTACTGAAAGTCAAAGCTGAATTGGTTAAGTATTTTACCTCTAACCCGCCAGATGTGTTTGTGGGCATCGATGCACCAGACTTCAACTTGCGTCTTGAGTTGGACCTGAAAAATTCGGGTATCAAGACTGTGCATTATGTCAGCCCTTCAGTATGGGCTTGGCGCCAAAAGCGCATTTTTAAAATTGAAGCGGCGACCAATCTTGTTTTAGCATTTTTACCGTTTGAAAAAGCCTTTTACGACAAGTTTAATGTGCCTTGTGAATTTATCGGTCATACATTGGCAGACTCGATTCCACTGCAAAATGATAAATTGCCAGCACAGCAATTGCTAGGCTTAGACCCAGCCCGACGTTGGTTAGCTGTATTGCCGGGAAGTCGTGGTGGTGAAATGAAAATGCTCGCACAACCATTTATCGAAACTTGTCAAAAACTGCGTGAGAAATACCCTGATCTTGGCTTCGTCGTTGCGTTAGTCAATCAGAAGCGTCGCGAGCAGTTTGAAGCTGTTTGGAAGGCGACGGCCCCAGATCTTGATTTTGTATTAGTGGACGATACCGCGCGCAATGTCATTACAGCTTCAGATGCGGTGTTATTGGCTTCAGGCACTGTGGCGTTGGAATGCATGCTGTTAAAACGCCCTATGGTTGTTGGTTACCGCGTCAATGCCTTAACGTATTTCTTGGCGAAAAGATTGGTGAAAACACCTTATGTGTCGCTACCGAACATATTAGCCGAGCAAGAGTTAGTGACAGAATTGCTGCAAGACGACTGTACCGTTGAAAACTTAGTGCAACATGTCAGCCAACTTTTGGATGGTGATAATCAAGCAATGTTGGAAAAATTTGCCGAAATGCACCAATGGATTCGAAAAGGTGCAGATGAACAAGCTGCTCACGCTGTACTGAAATTAATAGAGAAAGCGTAATTATGTCGATAAATAAGACTTCAGCGAAGAAGCCTGCTCAAGAGTTACCTCCGTTTGAAATACCACAAGGCTACCAGCTTATTGCCGGTGTGGATGAAGTAGGAAGAGGGCCTCTCGTTGGAGATGTGGTGACTGCCGCTGTGATTTTAGATCCTAATAACCCTATTGAAGGCTTGAATGATTCCAAAAAACTCAGTGAGAAAAAACGTCTTGCGCTTTTACCGGAAATTAAAGAAAAAGCCCTTGCTTGGTCAGTAGGACGTTGTAGCCCAAAAGAAATTGACCAACTGAATATATTTCAAGCCACTATGGTTGCAATGCAGCGTGCAGTCGAAGGATTGAACATTAAGCCAGATTTAGTACTGATTGATGGTAATAAAGTTCCACAGTTACCTATGGACGCGATTGCCGTTGTCAAAGGTGACTTACGAGTGGCGCAGATCAGTGCCGCCTCAATCATTGCAAAAGTCGTGCGTGATCAGGAAATGGAACAGCTGGACAAAGAATTTCCACAGTTCGGTTTTGCCAAACACAAAGGCTATCCGACCAAAGCGCATTTTGAGGCCATTGAACAACACGGTGTGATCGAACAACACCGCAGAAGTTTTGGGCCTGTTAAACGCGTTTTAGGCTTGGAATAAGCCCTGCAATACGTTTGGTATTGACGTAGAATACCTCCCCATAAAAGCGAATATTGAGTATCTAGGACAGAATTGAATGTCAGACCCTAAGTTTATCCACTTACGCATTCACAGTGATTTCTCCATGGTTGACGGCCTGTCAAAAGTGCCTCCTTTGGTTAAAAAAGTGGCTGAAATGGGCATGCCAGCAATGGCATTAACCGACTTTACTAACTTGTGTGGCTTAGTTAAGTTCTACGGAACCGCACACAACAGCGGTGTGAAACCCATCATAGGTGCGGATTTCGCCATGCGTTCAGAAGAGTTAGGTGATGAGCTAACTCGAATTACTGTCTTGGCGAAAAATAATGTTGGTTATAAAAACCTGACTCTTCTTATTTCAGATGCTTATCTGCGTGGTCATGTTCAACACCAACCTGTCATTGATAAAGAGTGGCTAATCAAATACGCAGAAGGTTTGATTATTCTATCCGGAGCCAAACAGGGTGAGATTGGTAAAGCTCTGCTTAAAGGCAACCAACCGCTGGTGGAAAAATGCGTAGAGTTCTATAAAACCTATTTTGCTGACCATTTCTATATTGAGCTGATAAGAACAGGTCGTGCGGATGAAGAAAGCTACTTACACTTTGCTTTGGAAGTGGCGGAAAAAGAAGGCTTGCCAGTTGTTGCCACTAACGAAGTGGTATTCTTGACCGAAGAGTTTTTTGACGCGCATGAAATTCGTGTGGCCATCCATGACGGTTATACTTTAGAAGACCCACGCAGACCGAAACTTTATAGTCCACAGCAATATCTACGCTCTGAAGAAGAGATGTGTGAGCTATTTGCTGATATCCCCGAAGCACTGCAAAACACGGTCGAAATAGCCAAGCGTTGTAACGTGACTGTTCGATTGGGTGAATACTTTCTACCTGCGTTCCCGACTGAAGGAATGCTGGAAACAGAATATCTGATCAAAAAATCAGAAGAAGGTTTGGAAGACCGTCTAGAGTTCTTATTCCCAGATCCTGAAGTGCGTGCTCAGCGCCGTCCTGAATACGATGAACGTCTGCAAATTGAACTTGAAGTAATCAACAACATGGGTTTCCCAGGTTACTTCCTGATCGTAATGGAGTTCATTCAGTGGTCCAAAGACAATGATATTCCGGTTGGGCCGGGACGTGGCTCTGGTGCTGGTTCTTTGGTGGCTTACGCCCTGAAAATAACAGACTTGGATCCGCTTGAGTACGATTTGCTGTTCGAACGTTTCTTGAACCCAGAACGTGTATCCATGCCAGATTTCGACGTCGACTTCTGTATGGATAAGCGTGACCAAGTTATTGATCACGTGGCAGAAATGTATGGTCGTGATGCGGTATCACAGATCATCACCTTCGGTACTATGGCGGCAAAAGCGGTTATCCGCGATGTGGGGCGCGTTCTTGGTCACCCGTTTGGTTTTGTCGACCGTATTTCAAAGCTCATTCCGCCAGATCCCGGTATGACGTTGGAAAAAGCCTTCAAGGCAGAACCTGCACTTCCTGAGTTATATAACTCAGATGAGGATGTCAAAGAGCTAATTGATAAATGCCGAATCCTAGAAGGTTGTACACGAAATGCCGGTAAACATGCTGGTGGTGTAGTAATTTCGCCAACCACAATTACTGATTTTGCACCTATCTACGCAGATTCAGAAGGCCATTTCCCTGTTACTCAATTTGATAAGAATGACGTTGAAACCGCTGGCCTGGTTAAGTTTGACTTCTTGGGTCTACGAACCTTAACCATCATCGACTGGGCATTGGGCTTGATTAACCCTCGAATGGAGAGAGAAGGTAAAGATCCTGTACGCATCGAGTCTATTCCATTAAATGATCCAGCTTCTTTCAGAGTTCTGCAGAATTCAGAAACGACGGCGGTATTCCAGCTTGAATCTCGCGGTATGAAAGATTTGATCAAGCGTCTTCAGCCAGACTGTTTCGAAGATATCATCGCATTGGTGGCACTGTTCCGTCCGGGGCCGTTGCAATCAGGCATGGTAGATAACTTTATCGACCGTAAACACGGCCGTGAAGCGATCTCTTATCCGGATGAAACGTGGCAGCATGAATCTCTCAAAGAGACGCTTGAACCAACCTACGGCATTATCTTGTATCAAGAACAGGTCATGCAGATTGCCCAGATCCTTGCTGGTTATACACTTGGTGGTGCAGATATGTTGCGCCGTGCAATGGGTAAGAAAAAGCCAGAAGAGATGGCAAAGCAGCGTGCCGTCTTCGAAGAAGGAGCGATCAAAAACGGCGTTGATGGCGAATTATCAATGAAGATCTTCGATCTTGTAGAGAAATTCGCTGGATATGGCTTTAACAAATCGCACTCGGCAGCCTATGCTTTAGTATCGTATCAAACACTATGGCTGAAAACGCACTTCCCTGCAGAGTTCATGGCTGCGGTAATGACCGCCGATATGGATAACACCGAAAAAGTCGTTGGTTTGGTGGATGAATGTATCCGTATGGGACTGAAAGTCCTGCCGCCGGATATAAACTCAGGTTTATACCGTTTCAATGTCGATGAAACAGGTGCCATTGTGTATGGTATTGGTGCGATTAAAGGGGTTGGTGAAGGTCCAATCGAAGCGATACAAGAAGCTCGTGCTCAAGGCGGTTATTTTAAAGATCTGTTTGATTTCTGTGCTCGTATTGATTTGAAAAAGGTCAACAAACGGGTCATTGAAAAGTTGATTTTGGCGGGAGCTTTGGACCGTTTAGGTCCGCATCGAGCTGCTATGATGGCATCATTGAACGATGCTGTGAAATCGGCAAGCCAACACCATCAGGCAGAAGCATTTGGTCAGGCAGACATGTTTGGTGTATTGACGGATGCTCCGGAAGAAGTCGAACAAAAATATACCCAAGTCCCTGAGTGGCCAGAAAAAGTGTGGCTAGAAGGTGAGCGTGAAACTTTGGGGCTTTATTTGACAGGCCACCCAATTAACGCCTATCTGAAGGAACTTAATCGATATACTAGCTGTCGTTTAAATGAAGCGACACCAACGCGTCGTGATCAATCGATTACAGTGGCTGGTTTGGTCATTGCTGCGCGTGTAATGACGACTAAGCGCGGAACCCGAATTGGTCTGATGACTTTGGATGACCGTTCCGGTCGCATGGAGGTGATGTTATTCTCTGATGCGCTTGAACGGTATGCAGAATTGCTAGAAAAAGATAAAATTTTAGTGATTTCTGGACAGGTCAGCTTTGATGACTTCAATGGTGGCCTTAAAATGTCGGCGCGCGAAGTCATGGACATGGGCAGCGCACGTGAAAAATATGCCCGTGGCTTATCAATATCGATAGAGCAATCTCAAATTGATGAGCAGTTTTTTGAGCGTTTTAGTGAAATACTTACGCCTCACCGAGCAGGAACGGTTCCTGTCAATGTATACTACCAGCGCCCTGATGCGCGAGCGCGTCTAGTACTTGGTACAGAATGGCGTGTCACACCTAGCGATACATTGTTAGACGAATTGCAACAGCTACTTGGCAGTGATCAGGTAGAACTTGAATTTAACTAAAATTCAGCAATGCCAAAGGCATGCTGAGTAAAAAAGGATAGGTAGATGAGCCTAAATTTTCTAGATTTTGAAAAACCAATTGCCGAACTTGAAGCTAAAATTCAGGCACTGCGTGACGTGTCTCGTCACGGTGGTAACGACTCAGTTGACCTCGACAAAGAAATTGCACAACTAGAAAAGAAAAGCTTAGAGCTGAAAAAGAAAATTTTTGGCGACTTAGGTGCATGGCAAGTAGCGCAATTGGCGCGTCATCCAAAGCGTCCTTACACGCTTGATTATATTGAACATGTATTTACTGAGTTTGATGAACTAGCGGGTGACCGCGCTTTTGCAGATGACAAAGCTATCGTTGGTGGTATCGCTCGTTTAGAAGACCGTCCTGTGATGATTATTGGTCATCAAAAAGGTCGCGAAACTCGTGAGAAAGTAAAACGTAACTTCGGTATGCCAAAGCCTGAAGGTTACCGTAAGGCACTGCGTCTGATGGAAATGGCTGAGCGTTTTAACATGCCAATCATTACTTTCATTGACACTGCTGGTGCATATCCAGGTGTTGGTGCAGAAGAGCGTGGTCAGTCTGAAGCTATTGCTAAAAACCTCAAAGTGATGTCAGGTTTGAAAGTTCCTGTTATCTGTAACGTTGTCGGTGAAGGCGGTTCTGGTGGCGCATTGGCTATCGGTGTGGGTGATTACGTAAACATGCTTCAATACTCTACGTATTCAGTAATCTCACCAGAAGGTTGTGCATCAATCTTATGGCGTGATTCAGATAAAGCACCACAAGCAGCAGAAGCTATGGGTCTTGTTGCTCCTCGCTTGAAAGAGCTAGAGCTGATTGATGAAATCATTGAAGAGCCTCTAGGTGGTGCACATCGTAACCACGAAGAGACGGCTGCGAACATGAAAGCAACACTACTACGTCAGTTAGCGGATCTAGAAATTCTGGATACAGATTCTCTACTTGAGCGCCGCTACCAACGTCTGCTGAGCTACGGTTACTGCTAATAATTGCTCCGAACAAGTAGCAACTAAAGCTGATTGCTTTGCTAAAGGGTTGGATTCATTCCAACCCTTTTTGTTTGTATGGCTTAACGTTACACTTAAACACAGTTTCTTGTTGATGGCCTTACTGGTTGATAAACCTACTATGCTCGATTTGTACTCTCACTTTTGCCAACAGTTGAATGCATACTCTTCCCGTCGTTTTGTTCTCGCTTTGAGTGGTGGCGTTGATTCTCGTGTTCTGTTGTCACTGCTCGCGCGTTTTCGCGATGAATCCGGCGCATCAATTGCGGCGGTGCATGTTCATCATGGCTTGAGCAGCAATGCAGATGATTGGGCTGAGTGTTGTCAGGCGTTGTGTGATGACTCTGCTATCCCTTTGACTGTAGAACGAGTGCATCTGGATACTCAATGCGGAGAGAGTATTGAAAAGCTTGCTCGTGATGCTCGCTATGAGGTGTTAGCTAAACATGTACAAGCGAATGATGTACTGTTGTTAGGTCAGCACGCAGACGACCAGATAGAGACTTTTTTACTCGCCCTTAAACGAGGAAGTGGGCCAAAAGGTTTGGCTTCTATGGCTCATTCTGCGCCATTTTCAAACGGATTGATGTTACGGCCGTTATTGAGTGTGAAACGCGCTGATATAGAGGCTTTTGCGGCGAATAATCATCTCACTTGGGTAACCGATGAAAGTAATGATGATATTCGCTTTGAGCGCAATTTCATTCGTCACCAAGTCACCCCTATTCTCAGTCATCGCTGGCCATCGATCCACCAAGCGGTTCAACGTAGTGCAGAGTTGTGTGCTGAACAACAAGCGTTGCTTGAAGAACTCTTGCGAGATGAACTTGTACAAACACTTCATGATGACGGAAGTTTGAAGCTTGATGCGTTGAGCGCAAAAAGTGATGTCGTACGTCGGCAAATCATTCGCCAATGGTTAGCTAGTCATCAAATGGTGATGCCAAGCCGTAAACATACAGAGATGATTTGGCTGGAAGTCGCTTTAGCCGCAGCTGATGCCAATCCAAAACTGAAACTTGGCGAGCGTGAGATCCGCCGTTTTGATAATCGTCTATATTGTGTTGAAGAGAGTCGAGATATTTCTGACTGGAAAAGTCCCATTTTTCTTGGACAAAATCTGCCATTACCCGATTGCTTGGGCGTTTTGAATCTTACTTTGCATAAAGGAGAGATTCGACTGCCTGAAAGGGTGGCAGATTTGTGGGTGAGCTTTAATCCGGAGGGGTTAAGAGCGTGTCCGGTAGGAAGAAGTGGCTCAAGAAAAATGAAAAAGCTCTTTCAGGAATACGGAGTGCCAAGTTGGCTAAGACGCCGCACGCCGATACTCATGTATCAAGATAAAGTGGTTGCGGTGGCAAATTTGTTTGTTGATCGTGATTTCAGTGGGCAAGATTGCACGCTGGTTTGGGACAAGCGTTAATTTTCGTGCCAGAATTAACCCTAATAGTAGCAGTGATATAAAAAGAAAATTCAATAACATAAGGAAGAGCAATGAGTAAATTAGCATTGAGTGTTGTTTTAGGACTTGGACTTCTAGCGGGTAATGCAGTCGCTGGAGATGTGGCTGCTGGTAAAGCAAAATCTGCGGTGTGTGCAGCTTGTCATGGTGCGGATGGTATTGCGGTTATTCCGGGATATCCGAACCTCAAAGGACAAAGTGAACAATACATAGTGTCTTCAATTAAAGCTTATAAAGCGGGTCAGCGTACGGGTGGACTTGCACCTGTAATGCAAGCACAAGCTTCTATGTTGAACGATGCAGATATTGCTAACTTAGCCGCTTACTACGCAAGTTTGAAATAAGTATAAAGCGACTTAATTATTTGATTGTTTTCAAGGGCTAGCGGATAATGCCGAGCATTGATACAAGTTTAAGGGATGAACATGAAAAAAATTGAAGCCATTATTAAGCCATTTAAACTCGATGATGTTCGTGAAGCGTTAGCGGAAGTGGGTATTACGGGTATGACGGTATCCGAAGTCAAAGGTTTTGGTCGTCAAAAAGGTCACACGGAACTGTATCGTGGCGCTGAATACATGGTCGACTTCTTGCCAAAAGTGAAGTTGGAAATTGTGGTTAACGAAGATGTCGTTGATCAATGTGTCGATACTATTATCGAAACCGCTCAAACAGGCAAAATTGGTGATGGTAAAATTTTCATTACTGATGTCGAACGTGTTATCCGTATTCGTACTGGCGAAGAAGACGAAGACGCAGTTTAAAAGAAGAGGAGCGAATGCTCCTCTTTTTCCATCTCGCCGCCAGTGAAATTCAGATATCTTCTTTCCCTACCATGAGTTTTTCACCTAACCTGTACTTGTTATGAAAAAGCGCTATTTGCTGTTATTGGGCTTATTGAGTTGTCTAGCGATAGTCTTCTCTGGTTATAAGCTGGTTTTTAACATTCCAGAACACCCTCAACTGATCACTGTCGGTGAAAACAGCGTTGGGCAACCGTTAGTCTGCTATCAGGACGACAATGCTTTACCTTTAGACAAGCAAGGTCATCTGGGCCTTCTAGTGTGGAATATTTATAAGCAGAATAGAGAGGGCTGGAGCGAAGAGCTTAGCCGTTTAAGTTCAGATATGCAGTTACTGCTGCTGCAGGAAGCCAGCCTTAACATTGGATTAAAACAGTGGCTGTCAGAGCAAGGATGGGAAGGTAATCAGGTCAACGCCTTTAAAGTGATGGGGGAGTCTGCTGGAGTCATTAATCTTGCCCGGACGACACCTAACTTAGCCTGTGGTTATACAGAGATGGAACCTTGGTTACGACTTCCTAAATCGGGAATCTACGCTCAATATCCCCTCAGCAACGGCCAAGTGCTCGCGGTTGTGAATTTACATGCGGTTAACTTCACTTATGGCACAGATGAATACCAACTTCAGTTACAGGCATTAGCCAATGAATTGAGTCAGCATACAGGCCCTATCATTGTTGCAGGAGACTTCAATAGCTGGAGTGAAGATAGAATGACTGTGATGAAGCAGGTACTGACTTCTTTAGGGTTGAGTGAGGCCGGTTTTTCTCCTGATAACCGAGTGCGTTTTATCAGCGGCCTAGCGTTGGATCATGTGTTTTATCGGGGCTTAACGCTAGAAAATGCAAAAGCGCCCGAATCGGACGCTTCTGATCATAACCCTTTACTGCTTAACTTTAGCTTATTGCAATAGTTATCGCCCAGATACCGTAGTAAGCAATCCAAGGCAAGGTAGCAATAACGATTGCCTGAGCGCGCTCTATTTGAGTCCAAGTAATGACCGCTGCATAACCTAGGAAAATGTACCAAGGCAACAGCAGAGGGAATGAACTGGTAAAGGGTGACCAAGGATTGGTTAACGGCAGCTTAATTAAGCCATTCACACTGTTGAGATCGGCTGCGTAGCTCATTACTTGTCCATGCTTTAACAGCATGCTTGCATAGCTGGCTAGATCGCCGATGACGGCTGGAAAAATGACAACTGAGCTTGCAGCAAACCATTTCCAGAAACCTAATTTTGTCGAGCCTTGACGGGTTGCAAGGTTAAACCAAAGCGCTAGAAGAACAATCGTCAGAGTTCGGCTCATAACGTCACTGATGATTTCACTCGCTAATAAAGTATCGGCTTCCAGCAAATGAATGAGATCAGGATTAGTCGCTTCCATCTGAGCTGACAAGCCAGCTCTAAGCCATTCGAAATCAACGTTTGCGAAATAAGCTCCCCAGAATAAGAACGGAGTGAGCAGCAATACAATAAATGGCTGCCATCCCCATGCACTTCTTTCATACAGTGCAGCAAAGCAATCTTGAGGTGAACGGAATATATCCACCAGCATAATTAAAGGATTACTGGACGGGTTCATACACTAACCTTAGTGACATCGACATAGAGTTTTAGATTCTGACCTGGTTTCAGGTATTTGTTATTAGACAAGTCATTCCATTTCACTATGTCTGCTGTTTTCACTTTAAACTTGCTGGCAATAGCACTGAGCGTGTCGCCGTTACGCACTTTATAGAAAACGGTGCGGATGATCGCGCCATCAGTATTGTTTTTCCAAATCACCAGTTTCTGGCCGATACTCAAGGTATCTCTTGGCCCCATTCCGTTCCATTTAGCCAGTGAAGTGGTCGACACATTGTGTTTACGAGCGATGGTCCATAGGTTGTCACCTCTGGCAACGGTATGAGTCAGCTTGTATTTGCCTCTGGCAATAGATTGAGTTTTCTGCAGACGGTTATTGGCACTCAAAACATACGCTTTCTCATCTTTCACCGATGTTGGAATCATTAAATATTGTCCAACACGGATAGAGTTGCCTGAAAGATTATTGGCAGTTTGAATTATTTTAGTCGTTGTGTTGTGGTGCGCAGCAATCACGCTTAGGCTGTCACCACTTTTCACTTTGTATCGAACTAACTTCATTCCTTCTCCGCGGTGCTTTGCTGCATTCGCAAGGAAAGTGTCTGCTTTATCGACTGGTAGAAGTAGTTGGAATGGACCATCCGGTGCGGTTGCCCATTGATTGTATGCTGGGTTATAGCTTTGAAGCTCTTTAACATTCAAGCCTGCGTATTTTGCTGCGATAGCAAGATCGAGCTGTTCCTTAGGATCGACCAACTTCAGCACAGGTTTATTGGCAATGGCTGGAAGTTGAATGCCGTACTTTTCCTGATTCGCGATGATGTCAGCAAGGGCGAGTAGCTTTGGCACATAACCGCTGGTTTCTTCAGGCAAATCGAGCGAGAAGAAGTCGATAGGTTTTCCTAAATTTTTGTTTTTACGGATAGCACTTGAAACTCGACCTCCACCACTATTGTAAGCGGCGATAGCGTGTTGCCAATCTCCGTCAAAACGTTTACTTAGATTGGTCAAATAAGTCAAAGCCGCATCGGTTGATGCATCTACATCGCGACGACCGTCGTACCAAAAATTCTGCTCAAGGCCGTACATTTTTCCTGTTGCAGGTACAAACTGCCACAGCCCTGCAGCGCTGCCGTGTGAATAAGCAAACGCGTCAAATGCACTTTCTACAATTGGCAAAAGGGCGAGTTCTAGTGGTAAGCCTCTTTGCTCAATTTTCTCGGTAATGAGGTATAGGAATGGTTGTGCACGCTCCGCCACTTTTTGTAAATGGCTTGGATGTTTCAGGTACCAAGTGCGGTAGTAATCAACCGATTTTTGCTTTGGTATTCCCATGGAGAGCTGCATGGCAATGCGTTGCCAGACATCTTCTTGTTCTTGTGGCGTAATCACGACAGGTTCAGCAACGCGCTCAACGGATGCAGGTTTCGGTGCTACCGTTGGTTTTTTCTTAGTGGCTTGCTGTTGAGGCGTGTTTACTTCAACGTCGTTTTGTGTGGTTTGTTCTGCCGTCTGGTTAAGTTGGCACCCCGCCAATAAGAGAGCCAACAGACAGCTGGTTTTTACTCGCATGCAAAACAATCTTTTCAATAAATGGCTGGTGATAATACTTGCCTATTAATTACCCTGACAAGTGGCAAATTCCTAAAAATCGTTTTTCCATTCGCGTAATGCGGTAAATATTGATATAGGATCATTTTGTTTCGTACGATTTGCTACCGACTTGATTACGCTTGCTTCTCTTGTACGCAAGAAGGGGTTTATCCATTTCTCTTTTCTTAGCGTGGTCGGAATGGTTGATTTGTTTTGAGCTCGAAGACGAATAACTTCATCGCGATAAATTTGTAACTGTTCGTTATTTGGCTCAACAGCAATGGCAAAAGCGATGTTGCTCGCAGTGTATTCATGAGCGCAATACACTTCGGTTTCTTCTGGTAAGGCTAGAATTTTTTCTAACGAAGTAAACATCTGCTCCATTGTGCCTTCGAATACTCGCCCACAGCCACCGGAGAAAAGCACATCTCCACAAAACAACTTGCCATCACCGGCATAGCCAATATGTCCTAAGGTATGTCCTGGTAATCCTAATACCCAGAAACGTTCCCCAAACAGTTCAATTTGATCGCCACCCGAAACACTCTGCGTTAAATAAGGCACGTGATCATGAGTAGGTCCAATGATTTCAATATCTGGGTAGTGTTTTGCCAGTTCTCGTATTCCACCCGTATGATCATTGTGATGATGCGTGATCAATATCGTATCTAAGGTGAGGTTGTGTTGCTCTAAATACGCAAGAACTGGATTGGCATCACCCGGGTCTACAACAGCGCAACGGTTGTCGCTATTTTGAATCAGCCAGATGTAATTATCGTTAAATGCAGGTATGCTTTTGATCTGTAACATGAGTTGTCTCCAGTCACCTTGGTGAAGCGGGTTAGCGATGAAACCAGCACGCAGCGAAAAAAAAATTGAGAAGCCTCATTCTTGGTCTCAATTGAAAAATGGTCAATGGGTTAGTGAGTCTATCCAAACACGGCTCGATGAGTGGTGCCCGAAACTCTTTGGTTATCATATGCTAAAACTGGGCGGCTTGAGTTGCGAGCTTGCCAGTTGTAACTGCAATATTCAACATCAAGTCCATTTGGATAAACAAAATCCATTGCATACAGTTATCGCCGATGACTTCGATTTGCCTTTCTTCGAAAAAAGTATAGATACAGCAATCCTTGCACATCAACTGGATTATAGTAGCGACCCGCACCGAATGTTGCGAGAAGTGGACAGAGTTCTGATTGATGATGGCTACATTATTATCACGGGTTTTAATCCGATTAGCTTTACTGGTCTTGCGAGCTTAATGCCGTGGCGCAAAAATAATTTGCCTTGGAGCGGTCGGATGTTCACACCAAATCGAGTTAAGGATTGGTTAGGGTTGCTGAACTATCAGGTGATTGAGTGTGACCAATATGCATTGTTTCCGATGCAGAGGTACCGCACATTCTGGACTTGGTTGGAAAATGGCAGAGGGGATTTTGGTTCAACGTTTTGTAGCTTGTATTTTATTGTTGCCCGTAAGCGTACCTATCCACTTAAACCGATTAAACCGCACTGGCGTTTGAAACGGCGGCTTTCTCCTGTTGGAGTAAACTACCGCGTCAAACACGATGAAAAATAACGGTTATTCGGGCTTATAACCTACATCTTCTTCTGTCGGGTTTTCAGCTGCCGCTCGTGCTAGCTCGTCACACATTTCGTTTTCTCTGTGTCCTGCATGACCTTTAACCCAATGCCAGTCAACTTGGTGACGAGCTGTTTCGTGGTCAAGTGCTTGCCAGAGATCTGCATTTTTGACTGGTTTATTGGCAGAGGTTTTCCAATTGCGTTTTTTCCAGTTGTGGATCCACTGAGTGATGCCTTGACGCACGTACTGGCTGTCTGTGGTGAGAATTACATGGCAAGGTTCTTTAAGCGTTTGCAACGCAACAACGGCTGCGAGCATTTCCATGCGGTTGTTCGTGGTGAGCTTATAGCCTTTTGCTAGGGTCTTTTCGTTGCTCTTGTAGCGAAGAACAACACCATAACCGCCAGGGCCAGGGTTGCCTAAACACGATCCATCAGTGAAAATTTCCACCTGTTTCTTCATGATTTGATACTATTGGGTTACGCACACATTTGGCATAGTCTGACATATATATCCTTATGAATACTAGCAGCAATTCTGAATACGACCGCATTGTGGTTCTCGATACTGAAACCACGGGTATGAACCTAGAAGGCGGCCCACATTACGAAGGTCACCGAATCATTGAAATCGGTGCGGTGGAGATCGTTAATCGAAAACTCACCGGACGCCACTTTCACGTTTATCTTAAACCGGACAGACCTATTCAAGATGAAGCGGTTGAAGTTCACGGTATTACCGATGAGTTCTTGGTTGATAAACCGGAATATCGCGATGTTCATGAAGAATTTCTAGAGTTTATTAAAGACGCGGAACTGGTTGCGCATAACGCGCCCTTCGACGTCGGTTTCATGGACTATGAATTTTCTAAGTTAGCTGGCTGTTCACTTAAAACCGTACAGATCTGCAAAATCACAGATACCCTTGCCATGGCGAAGAAAATCTTCCCCGGCAAACGCAACAACTTGGACATTCTCTGTGAACGTTATGGCATAGATAACTCACACCGAACGTTGCACGGAGCTTTGCTCGATGCTGAGATTCTTGCAGACGTTTATTTGCTAATGACTGGTGGGCAAACGTCACTCCAGTTTAACGCTGGCTCACAAACCGATGGCGAGAATGGTGCAGGATTGATTAAACGAGTAGAAAGTGGACGAAAAGCGCTAAAGGTATTGATGGCTACCGCCGATGAAATAGAAGCGCATCAAGAGCGTTTAGATTTAGTCGCGAAGAGTGGCTCTTGTCTTTGGCGTCAATAAGAGTGGTCTATTTTAGGAGATGATATGTTGAGGATTGGAATTGCTCTTTTGGGGCTCCTCTTGAGTTTGAATACTTTTGCTAGCCGTGAATCCTCACTTTCTTTGTTAGATAATCGATTTCGTGTTGACCCTACCATCACTCAAATAACGTTTGTCATCTACCGAGAGCAAGGTTCTCAGCCCGTAGTATTAGTACGTCCCGATGGTAAGAAGTATTACGCTACACGAAACCCAGATAGTGTACGCTGGTATCAAGAACCGACGATGGACATCATCTCTATCGACAATCCTATGCCGGGACCTTGGCAAGCAATTGGTAAAGTGTCGCCTAAAAATAATGTAAAGCTGATTTCACACCTGCAATTGACCTCAGATACCTTTCCAACCCGAATTTATCAAGGCGAGGAAATGAAGTTCACGGCTCGCTTAACTTCAGATGACAAACCTCTTCTGCTTAAAGATTTCCTTGAAAGAGTGAATCTCAAAGTCACTTTTCGTAAATATATTGAAGATGAAGAGAGCTTAGTTAAAGAGGCGCGACCTGTGCCAACAGTGATTGGTGAGTTTGCTGATGATGGGCGAGATTTAGATGAAAAGCCCGGAGATGGCGTCTTTACGGTTAAGCTTAATATTACGCCGGAACCTGGCAAATATAGGGTGCGAATTACTTCTGGTAATGGCGTGTTTTTACGCGCACTTGAACAAGAAGTGTTGGTATACCCATCTCCACTAAGTTCGAGCTTTATTCAGTCTCGTATCGCGAACGAACCGCATCAGGTGGTAATCAGTGGTGAACAGGGGATGATCGAGCCCGGCTCACTTGCTGCGCACATTCGCCATCAATCGCCCGATAATAAAGAGTTTCTTGTGGAAGGGGTTGCTGAGCCTGATTCATTAAAGATGACGCTCACTGTTCCTTATGATGGCGATCTAGGTAACTACGCGTGGGAAGGTGGTGTTTATGCTACCGATCTGGCTTCTAAGCGTCCGTTGTATTTCCCGATTAAAGAGAGTACTTACAGTGTGGTTCAAGAGCTCGATCTTGAACAAGCTCGATTGATACAGGAAGCAGAAGCAGAACAGCGCCGTAAAATCGCTCAAGAACAGTTGCTGCAAAAGGTACGTGAAGAGCGTCGTAATCAGTACATTATTTATATCGCCATTGGTAATGTAATTGTGATTCTTCTGGCGTTGGTTGGTTGGTTTATTATGCGTAAGTTTAAAGCGCGCAAGGAAATGCTGCCTGAAATGCAACTCAATATGCCCAAGAAATAGCACAGAGCTGATAATAAAAAAGGGAGGTTAAACCTCCCTTTTTACGTTTTAGTGATGCTCAATTTTTCTTTAAGCGACTTGTTCCAGTTTGGTTTTTGTCTTTTTTGCCGCAAGTTCCGCTGGTGCAAAGTCATCAACATTAATGGTGTACAAGCGGTGGCTTTCAGCCTCGATTAAAAGCTCAGCTTCTTGTTCATTGATGAGCTTGTTTGCTAATCCTTCTGCCGCAATTTTATCGAGTTGCGTGAATGGATAACGCTTATCAAGCGCTTTACATACTTTATTAAAAATAGGTTCTGCTTGAAGGACAACGCTTAGCGCCAGTTCAATACGACCTGCGGGGTTATGGGCTGTAGGTGCTAAATACTGGTTGCGGCCAAGGCGTGTACGTGTGGCGCTTGGCGTTTGAAGTATTTGCGCCAATTTGCTGTCCAGTTTGTCGTTTGGTCCTTTGCGAACGCGACCAAAAGGCAGAATTAAGAAACGTAACACTTTGCCGATCACTGGGTTCGGGAAGTTAGCAAGAAACTCATCTATCGCTACTTCTGTTTGTTTCAAGCTGTCTTGTAATCCCCAATGAACCAATGGCAAATCTTCAACTGGTCGGTCATCGTTCTCAAAACGTTTTAGGGTTGCTGAGCTCATGTAGAGTTGGCTCAAAATATCACCCAGACGCGCAGATAAACGCTCTTTGCGTTTCAAAGAACCGCCCAAAACAGCCATAGATATGTCAGCTAAAAGCGCTAAGTTCGCACTGTAACGGTTTAGCTGTTGGTAGTAGCGTTGTGTCGCATCTTTGGTTGGTGAGTAAGAGCCAATACCATCGGTTAGACCTAACCAGATACTACGAATTAAGTTGCTGGTGGTAAAACTAACGTGGCCTGCCAATGCGTTATCAAATTGCTCAACTGCATTCGAACTTTCAGAGTGAGCGGCTTCCATCTCTTTCAATACATAAGGATGGCAGCGAATCGCGCCTTGACCAAAGATGATCATTGAACGAGTCAGAATGTTTGCGCCTTCTACCGTAATTGCAATTGGCGAACCTTGATAACCTCTCGCTAAGAAGTTTGAAGGACCTAAGCAAATACCTTTACCACCGACAATGTCCATCGCATCAATAATTGAACGTTGGCCACGATGGGTACAGTGGTATTTTACAATTGCAGAAATTACCGATGGTTTCTCACCAAGGTCGATACCTGCAACGGTCAAATTACTTGCCGCGTCCATCACGTACGCGTTACCTGCCAAGCGTGCTAATGGCTCTTCAATACCTTCCATTTGACCGATAGGTTGTTTGAACTGACGACGAATACGCGCATAAGCACCTGTTGCCAACGCCGCGCTTTTTGTGCCGCCAGTTGAGTTCGACGGTAGAGTGATACCACGTCCAACCGAGAGACACTCAACCAACATTCTCCATCCTTGCCCTGCCATATCAGGGCCACCGATAATGAAATCTAGTGGAACAAAGATGTCATTACCGCGAGTAGGACCATTTTGGAATGGCACGTTCAGCGGGAAGTGGCGATTACCAATTTCCACACCTTTTAAATTGGTTGGTATAAGGGCACAAGTGATACCAATATCTTCTTTCTCACCAAGTAAGTGCTCTGGATCTTGTAATTTGAATGCCAAGCCAAGTACGGTCGCTACTGGCGCAAGAGTAATGTAACGCTTGTTCCAAGTCAGTCTCATGCCAAGAACTTCTTTGCCTTCCCATTGGCCTTTACAGACTACACCAAAATCTGGAATTGAACCTGCATCAGAACCTGCTTCTGGGCTGGTTAGAGCAAAACATGGGATCTCTTTACCTTCCGCTAGTCGAGGTAAGTAGTAGTCTTGCTGCTCTTTAGTGCCGTAGTGTTGCAGTAGTTCACCTGGGCCTAATGAGTTAGGTACGCCCACGGTTGATGAAAGAACGCCCGATACCCCTGTTAGCTTTTGCAGAACTAAAGATTGCGCATAGGCTGAAAACTCTAAGCCGCCATATTTTTTCTTGATGATCATGGCGAAGAATTTGTTGTCTTTCAGGTACTGCCAAACCTCAGGAGGAAGGTCGGCCAGTTCATGGGTCACTTGATAGTCGTTGACCATGGCACAGACTTTATTCACCGGCCCCTCAAGAAAAGCGCGTTCTTCTTCACTTAATTGAGGCGCAGGAATGTCGTGCAATTGCTGCCAGTTCGGTTTGCCTTTGAACAGCTCTGCTTCCCACCATACTGTGCCTGCATCTAACGCTTCTTTTTCTGTTTGCGACATAGCAGGAAGTACTTTTTTAAATACGGTTAATGCTTTTGCGCTAATTACAGCTTGGCGAATAGAAGGGACAGTAAAAAGCGCGATTGCTGCTAAATATAAACTCCAGCCTATGATGCCTACAGGGCCGAATAGCGAAAGCACCAGCATAGTGATGGTGAGTGCCGCGAGTGATACAAACAATGAAGTTCTGTGATACAGGCAAGCGCTTAGTACTGCAAAGAACCCTAATGTTGAGAGCAAGATGTCCATGTTAATGTCCTTTTAGTCATGCTGTTTATTTTTTCGAATTATCAGCATTCATTTTTATGAGCTTTCTGAAGTTGTTAGAGTGGTCTAACCAGTAAAGTGTAAATGAAATATTAATAAAATGTAAAACCATTAAATGTTCAAAAAGTGATCTAAGTAGAGTGAATATTCTAAAGTTGTGCGCTCTGATTCGATTCTAGAGAGATGAAAATTGTTCTCAAAGTGCAATTATTGAGGCTTATCTATCGACAGAATCACTGGTTTGGGTAAACTCAATAGTGTCCTAACTCTCGGAGAAGAGAGTTCATCTGCAAGCAGATTTAAGAAGAGAATAACTATGTATCAGGATCTAATTAGAAGTGAACTAACAGAAGCCGCTGAAGTGTTGAACAAGTTTTTGAGTGACGATCACAACATCGCTCAAATTGAAGCTGCTGCTAAGCTTATTGCTGATTCATTCAAACAAGGTGGCAAAGTGTTGTCTTGTGGTAATGGTGGCTCACACTGTGACTCAATGCATTTTGCTGAAGAGCTAACGGGTCGTTACCGTGAAAATCGCCCAGGTTACCCTGGTATCGCTATTTCTGATCCAAGCCACCTTTCATGTGTGAGTAACGACTTCGGTTATGATTTTGTTTTCTCTCGTTATGTTGAAGCGGTTGGTTCTGCCGGTGATGTACTGTTTGGTTTATCGACTTCTGGTAATTCAGGCAACATTTTAAAAGCGATCGAAGCTGCAAAAGCGAAAGGCATGAAAACTATCGCTTTGACTGGTAAAGATGGCGGCAAAATGGCAGGTATTGCGGATGTTGAAGTTCGTGTACCACATTTTGGCTATGCTGACCGAATTCAAGAAGTACACATCAAAATTATCCACATCATTATCCAGCTGATTGAAAAAGAAATGGAATAATTGATGTTTATCGAGCTGGTTTTTATAACAAATTATAAAGGTCAGCTCGAAATATAATCGGTAGTCAGGAGTTTTAGGGTAGTAGGAGAGAGAGTTAAGATGTGTGAATTGCTCGGAATGAGCGCCAATGTCCCGACTGATATTTGTTTTAGCTTTACTGGTTTGATTCAACGTGGCGGTAATACCGGACCACACCGAGATGGTTGGGGTATCACGTTTTATGAAGGTAAAGGCTTTCGAACATTTAAAGATCCCAATCCTAGTTACCAATCGAAGATTGCACAGTTAGTCCAAGAATACCCAATCAAGAGCTGTGCGGTGATAAGCCATATTCGCCAAGCGAATAGAGGCGGTGTCAATTTGGAGAATACACACCCATTTACTCGTGAGTTGTGGGGGCGTTATTGGACATTTGCTCACAATGGACAACTAACCGATTACCAAGGTTTGCCAACCGGTCGTCATCGTCCTGTCGGAGAAACAGACAGTGAAGCTGCTTTTTGTTGGTTACTCGATAAGTTAGAGAACCGCTATCCTGAACCACCGAAAGATATGCACGCGGTTTTTCGCTATATCTCTTTGCGCTGTGATGAACTGCGCGAGAAAGGTGTGTTCAATATGTTGCTGTCTGATGGTGAATACCTGATGACATACTGTACGAATCATCTTTACTGGATCACTCGCCGTGCGCCATTTGGACGAGCCGCTTTGCTCGATGAAGATATTGAAATCAACTTTCAGGAAGAAACGACGCCGAATGATGTGGTTTCTGTGATTGCGACCCAGCCTTTAACCGGAAATGAGCAGTGGCAAAGAATGAAGCCTGGTGAATTTAATATTTTCCACTATGGTGAACTGTTCGAAAGTAACAGTGCCGATTTAATCGATGTGGCATTTGCTGCACCTAAACCGGGAAACCAAGCTCCCACAGAGCCGCTTGAGTGAAAAGCTGCGCATAGAAAACGAACATAAAAAGGGTTGATACAGTATCAACCCTTTTTGCTAACTTTAACTCTAAGCTTTCACTAGCGTTTATTCGCTAGCATAACCGTGCATGCCTAAAGGCTCGCCATCTAAGAACGCTTTGCCTTCAATCATCTCAAGTCTGCCTTCAACGAACCACTGAGTCACTAACGGATAGATACGATATTCTTGATTTTGAACGCGTTCTGTCAGTATCTCTACAGTATCTTCATCAAAAATTGGCACCCTTGCCTGAAGAATTACGGGACCACCATCGAGTTGTTCAGTCACAAAGTGAACACTGGTGCCATGCTCTTCGTCACCCGCGTGGATAGCACGCTGGTAAGTATTCAGACCTGGGTACTTAGGTAACAGTGAAGGGTGAATATTGATCATACGTCCTAAGTAGTGACGTACAAATTCACTACTCAGAATACGCATATAGCCCGCTAAAATTATAAGGTCAGGTTTATATTCATCAATTTGTTCCATCAGTGCATGATCGTAAGCATCACGAGTCTCATACTCTTTTGGATCGACAAATACTGCCGCTGCACCTGCTTTCTTAGCTCGCTCTAAGCCATAAGCAGTTGCTTTATTTGAAAAAACAGCCGTTACTCTGCCTTCACTAATGCTTGACTCACAAGCATCGATGATCGCTTGTAAATTGGTACCATTTCCTGAAATTAAAACAACAATACTCTTCATGGATTAATTGATCTCTACTTGCTCTTCACCAGCCTGAGCTGCTGCAATTTTACCGATAACCCATGCGTTTTCGCCTTCTGCTTTTAGAAGGTTAACAGCGGCTTCAGCTTGATCTTGTGGAAGGGCAATGATTAGACCAACACCACAGTTAAATGTACGGTACATCTCGTGAGTATCTACGTTGCCTTTCTCTTGTAGCCATTTGAAAATTGCAGGCCATTCCCAGCTCTTACCATCAATAACCGCTTTGGTACCTTCAGGCAGTACGCGAGGGATGTTTTCCCAGAAGCCACCGCCAGTGATGTGAGAAATAGCGTGAATGTCGTGTTCTGCAATCAGTTTAAGAGCTGACTTGATGTAAATCTTAGTTGGTTCAAGAAGGTGTTCACCAATGGTTTTACCTTCAAGCAGTTCATTTTTGTCTGCAGCAGAAACTTCTAGGATTTTACGAACTAGAGAGTAGCCGTTTGAGTGTGGACCACTAGAACCCACAGCAATCAGTGCATTACCCGCGGCAACTTTAGTACCGTCGATGATATTTTCTTTTTCTACTACGCCGACACAGAAACCCGCTACGTCGTAATCTTCGCCTTCATACATTCCTGGCATTTCAGCAGTTTCGCCACCGATTAGAGCACAGCCAGCTTGAACACAGCCATCAGCAATACCAGACACAACATCAGCTGCTGTGTTTACATCTAGCTTACCTGTTGCGTAGTAATCTAGGAAAAACAGTGGCTCAGCACCTTGTACAATCAGGTCGTTTACACACATAGCCACTAAGTCGATACCAATGGTGTCGTGCTTTTTCATATCCAAAGCAAGACGAAGTTTGGTACCCACACCATCTGTACCAGAAACAAGTACAGGTTGTTTGTATTTGGTTGGAAGCTCGCACAATGCACCAAAGCCACCAATGCCACCCATTACCTCAGGGCGACGAGTACGCTTTACAGCACCTTTAATTCGTTCAACAAGTGCATTGCCTGCATCGATATCAACGCCAGCATCTTTGTAGCTAAGTGAAGTCTTGTTACCGCTCACGGGGAAGTTCCTCGGTCTAATTGGATATGAAAACGGCGCTATTCTACAGGGCTTAAAACAAAAAGGAAAACGTTTGCGTCAGTTTTTTATCGCGATTTTTGGTCGGTAAAGTTGAAAAAATAGGTGTATAATCCCGAGGTTTATTTAAATTGTGCCGGAGATGGAAATGAAAGTTGTTGAAGTTAAACACCCTCTTGTTAAACATAAAATTGGCTTGATGAGAGAAGGTGACATCAGTACTAAGCGCTTTCGTGAGTTAGCAACAGAAGTAGGTAGCCTACTGACTTATGAAGCAACTTCAGACTTTGAAACTGAGAAAGTAACCATTAATGGATGGAATGGTCCTGTTGAAGTTGACCAAATTAAAGGTAAAAAAGTAACTGTAGTTCCTATCCTACGTGCTGGCTTAGGTATGATGGACGGTGTACTAGAGCATATTCCTAGCGCACGTATCAGTGTAGTCGGAATTTACCGTGATGAAGAAACTCTAGAACCAGTACCATACTTCAACAAACTTGCTTCAAATATTGAAGAACGCATTGCACTGGTTGTTGATCCTATGTTGGCAACTGGCGGTTCTATGATCGCAACGATCGATCTTCTGAAAGAGAAAGGCTGTAACCAAATCAAAGTATTGGTTCTTGTGTCTGCGCCAGAAGGTATTGAAGCGCTAGAAAAAGCTCACCCAGATGTGGAGCTTTACACTGCGGCGATTGATGAAAAACTGAATGACAAAGGTTACATCGTTCCGGGTCTTGGTGACGCTGGCGATAAGATTTTTGGTACTAAGTAACTTAGGTTACTGAAAAGAAAAGGGAGCTTAGGCTCCCTTTTCTGTTTTTACTGAAAGTCTTACTTCTTTAAACCTAAGGTTCCACCGACTCTAGGTGTGTTTGATGGCTTATTGTTGCCTCTCGCAATTTGCTGATTCGGTTTGCTATGTTGAGGTTTACCTTGCTGAGCTCTGCCTTGGTTGTCACTTCTCGCTTTGCCTTTCTTTGAGTTTGGCGCATGGCGGAAGGTATCTGCATTGTGACCTTGATATGTTTTATCTTTGAAAGAGCTAGAACTCTGGTTTCTGCGAGCTTTTGATTCTCGGTTTTCTTCTCGGCTATCGAACAATTTTGCATCTGTCGCTTTGCGTATACTGTGTCCTTTCGCGTCAACTTTTGATGCTTCTTCAGTACCAGTAGAACCCTCACACATAGCCAAAATCTCTGCCACTTCAGCGTCGGTAAGATAGCGCCATTTCCCGTTTGGAATACCATCCAAAGAAATATTCATAATACGAACACGACGCAGTTTAAATACTTCATACCCTAGAGCTTCACACATACGGCGAATTTGACGATTGAGACCTTGGGTCAGAACGATACGAAATGAAAATTTGGTCTCCATTTCCACTTTACATGGCAAGGTCACCGTATCGAGAATTCTGACGCCAGAAGACATCTGCTTAATAAAATCCGGTGTGATTGGCTTATCGACACGAACCACGTACTCTTTTTCGTGGTTATTGCCCGCGCGCAGGATCTTGTTAACGATGTCGCCATCGTTAGTCAGGAAAATCAAGCCATCTGAAGGTTTATCTAAGCGGCCGATAGGGAAAATACGGCTCTTATGGCCGATAAAATCGACAATATTCCCCGGAACATCTCGTTCAGTCGTACAAGTGATACCAGTAGGTTTGTTGAGTGCGATATAGATAGGTTTTTCTTTGGTGCGAAGTGACTTACCGTCAATCAGCACTTCATCATCATCGGTGACTTTGGTACCCATCTCAGGCACTTTACCATTGATGGTGACTCGACCTTGGTCAATGAGCTTATCGGCTTCGCGACGAGAGCAATAACCAGTTTCACTAATGTATTTGTTTAGGCGTTTGCCTTCAGATTGTGACATGTTGTCTCCTGTAACGTTTCACAACGGCTTTTCTTGAAAACGATGATAGTAATGTTTTCAAAATAAATAATGTTTTCGAAATCAAGAATGCTTTCGAAATAATTAAAGTGTTCAAAATTTGGCGAGGGCGCATTCTAACAGGTATCTATGCTTAGCCAAGCCGTTTCTGGTGGCGCTCTCTGTTTTCGTTTTTCTTATCTACACTTTTCTTAAACAATACGTAAAGAGCCCCCGTGCCGCCGTGGAAGCGTTGTGCGCTATGAATGCATTGCACTTCTTTCATCTGAGTTAACCAGTGTGCGACAAAACTTTTCATCAATGCGGGAGGATTAGAACGTTCTCCTTTGCCATGCACGATAATCACGGTTCTGACATCCATTCGCATGCATTGATTAACGAAGGCTACCACCTCGTCACGCGCTTGTTTGAGTGTTTTGCGGTGTAAATCAAGGCGAGCCTGAATCGGGTACTTACCCAAGCGCATTTTTTTGTAGACCCCGTCCTGAACGCCATTACGCTTAAACTCAACGTGGTCATCTGGTTTTAGCATTGGAGCATGGTCGATAGAAAGATAATCAGGGTCATTTTCTGAATGGGTAATGGCGGCTTCTCGTTTAGCGAGTTGAGCCTCTGTAACCTGATAAGACTTACTAAGTTCAGCAGTATCTTGCTTGATCGGTCTTACATCACCCATCATTTGATGAAATAGTTCGAAATCATCTTGAGACTCGAAGTCATCGTTAGACATAGTGCCATCTCGAATTAATCACGGATGTCGGAAGTATAACAATCGAGACTGCTCAAGCAACCTGTTCTGTTTGTGTAGTCAAAGTGAGTTTGTGATTAGAAGGCGGGGACTAACTGATCTAACCAAGGAACTAGCTAGCGAATAATTAAACTAACAAAATAGCTACTTCGATTAGAAGTAAAATAGCGGGCAATAAAAAACCGGAGCAGACAAGCGATCAACTCCGGTGCAAAGCGTGATTCTATTTAAAAATAGATGCTAAGCGATCTAGTGAGGAGATTTGTCGTTCAGCACTTTGTAGATGAAATAGCTGCCATAAAATAGCATCAGCCCTATAGTGCCGAATATAACCAGCATTGAAGATAACCCAACTGCATTACCGAACAGGAGATCTAGCCATAAGTCCATAGTATTTCCTCTAGAAGTGCTTGAGACACTGCATAAGTTAAATTCTGGATAAAAAACCGACACTGATCTGGATCAATTGTGATTGATAGGTTGTGTGAATGTTTCTTTAGCTGTGTATTTGGTCACATTTTATAATTTGTTGAGTGCTTTTTGAGCGAACGAACTGAATTTAAGAAAAAGTTAATTAAATGACTTGCGTAACGAAACAGAATCCGTAATATACGCATCCGTTCCCAATGAACGGAACAATCTCGGTGAATAGCGCAGCTTGGTAGCGCATCTGGTTTGGGACCAGAGGGTCGGGGGTTCGAATCCCTCTTCACCGACCATATTTAGAAAAAGGCTCTAGTCGAAAGACTGGAGCCTTTTTCGTTTCAGGTTGTTTAAGGATTCGAACAGAGTGGGGTTCGCCTGATGTTCAGAATTCGGCTCTTCACCGAGCACATTTAGAAAGCTCAGCAGAAATGCTGGGCTTTTGTCGTTTTGGGATATCAATAATCATGTTGAACAGAGTGGGGTTAAAAGAACTCGCAGTTTGCTTTTTGGCTTCGGTTCTTCTGTGTGATTTTGAAACCTTTCTTTTCCAGTAGTTCAATAAAACTCTGCTGACCGATTAAGTGAAGTGCGCCAACAATCATGACGTATTGACCTTTCGGTTTAGGTAAGAACTTGTCTGAACTTATCTTATTGGCCCAATCTTGGTTACGGTCAATTACAAAAGCTAGCTCCATTTCTGGCGACATCTCAGTCAGATGCATCATCTTTTCAAGGTTCAGTCTATCGCCAGCTTTCCAACTTTCGATCATGCAGTGAGTCATGGCTTCATTGCTTTCCCACTCATCGATAATACTAACTAACAGTTCTTTACCGTCTTCTGGTTGACGGGTTAACAGATCAATTTGGAACTGCATTGTTTCTAAAGGTATCAGTGGAACCTTAGTTTCTGTTGCCTTTTGCATCAGATGAAGGTCAACGCCATCTTTTGTTTCATAGCCGAGCTTTTGCAATTGTAAGAATTGAAGTGATAAAGCGGCACTCCATGGCGGAAGTGTATGGAATTGCTCAACATTCAACCCAAACTCAGAGGCGATTTGATCAAGGTTGAATAATTGTTCTTGGGAAAGTACTTGCTCTGCCTGTTTGGAAGTTGTGGGATAGACGATTTTCTGTTGTTGGGTTGTATCTGATTCAACAATCAGACCGTCACTGTTATTGAGCGCTTGGTAAATATCATCAGGTAAGGGGAACATGGATGGTTCCCCGACATGTACCGAACCAATAATGGTGAGGTTTATTTTGCCGTTTGTTGCGTTCCAGTACAAAGGTTCTGCTTGAGCAGAAAAGACAAATAAAGGTAGCAACCAACGGAGTGTTTGAGTAATGCCAGACATGCAGTTCCCTATACCAATACTAAAACTAGGATAAACACCTTACTTTAGAAGAGATTAGCTTAGTTGTACTCAGAACGCTCTATTTAATCGTTGATGATACCTTCGGTCTCCCCCCGCTATGTTTAAGATCATTCGACTAATGAAAGCGTGTTTTGACTAGTCGTAGTCGGTTGGCATTGCTCACAACGGTAATGGATGACAGCGCCATTGCTGCGCCAGCTACTACTGGACTGAGTAAAAATCCAAATGCCGGATAGAGCACACCTGCGGCGATCGGAATACCAAAGGTGTTGTAAATGAACGCGCCAAACAGGTTTTGCTTCATGTTCTTAATTGTCGCTTGTGACAGTTCGATAGCACTGACTACAGACAACGGTGATGAGTTTAACAGTGTCATTTGCGCGCTTTCTATTGCCACATCACTGCCGCTGCCCATTGCGATACCAATATCAGCTTGAGCAAGGGCTGGTGCGTCATTAATGCCATCACCAACCATAGCAACAATACGGTCTTGTTTTTGTAGCTCTTCAATATGCTGAGCTTTTTGGTCAGGCAGTACCTGCGCAATGACTTGGCTTATGCCCAGCTCGCTGGCGATAGAATTCGCTACGCTTTGATTATCACCTGTCAGCATCACGGTATGAATTCCCATCTCGTTAAGAGCTTGAATTGCTTGTGACGCATTTTCCTTTACAGGGTCAGCTATCGCAAACAGACCAATCAGTTGTTTGTCGAGAGCAATGGCAACCGGTGTCCAAGCGTTTGATGAGAAATAATCAAGCGTTTGCTGTGCTTCTGTTAGGTCGATTGCTAAAGACTGGAAGTAACCGACTGAACCAATATGTACCGTTTGGCCTTGATAATCTGCTTGTATACCTTGACCGCGAGAGTTAACGAAGTTTTCAATCGTAGCTGCCGTGATTTCATTTTCTTTGGCATACAGACACACCGCTTTAGCTAAAGGATGTTCTGACTGTAATTCCAAGGCGTAAGCTAAACTCAACACCTGTTGTTGGTCTGTATTAAAAGCCACAAGCTGTTGAACGCTCGGTCTGCCTTGAGTAAGAGTGCCTGTTTTATCAAACACCACCGTATTGATTTTGCTGGCAGATTGCAAAACGTTGGCATCTCGAATCAAGATTCCCATTTCAGCCGCTTTACCCACACCCACTGTTACAGACAAAGGTGTTGCCAGACCAAGCGCACAAGGACAAGCAATAATCAGTACTGTGGTTGCAATAACCAACATATAACTGGCTTTCGGTTCAGGGCCAAACCAATACCAGATTAGCGCAGAAAAAATAGCGATTAACACTACGGTCGGAACAAATACCGCCGAAATCTGGTCAGCCATTTTTGCGATGGCTGGTTTGCTGCTTTGAGCCTGACGAACCATCTTGATAATGCGTGATAGCATGGTTTGCGAACCAATACCTGTAGCTTCAATTAATAAGCTACCATCCTGATTGATGGTGCCTGCAGAGACATGACTTGAAGCCGATTTATGTACAGGGATCGGTTCGCCGGTTAGCATGGATTCATCAACGTAAGAGCTGCCTTCTAATACCACACCATCTACCGGAGATTGTTCACCCGGTTTTACGCGTAAAGTCATCCCTTGTTTGATATCTGCGATAGCAATAGTTTGCTCTGTTGTCTCTCCGTTATTGGTCACAACCAAAGTGGCTTGTTGTGGTTGTAAATTGATTAGAGCTTGCAGTGATTGCGTCGTCTTGGCTTTGGCTTTGGCTTCGATGTAGTGACCGAGAGAAATCAAACCGATGATCATTGCTGTCGCTTCAAAATAAACGTGACGAGCATTATCTGGGAACCAGTTTGGCGCAATGACAACCAGTGTTGAATAGAACCAAGCTGCACCTGTGCCCAAGGCAACGAGTGTATCCATAGTGGCACGGCGGTGAGTGAACGCTTGCCAAGCGCTGGTGAAAAATCCTTTCCCTGCGGTAGATAAAAGTGCAAGGCACAGTAATCCAACTACACCCCAAGCCATTTGGTCGCTGGTGGTTTGGAT
The DNA here is from genome assembly GCF_054051265.1 of Vibrio sp. C8. Taxonomy (NCBI): domain Bacteria; kingdom Pseudomonadati; phylum Pseudomonadota; class Gammaproteobacteria; order Vibrionales; family Vibrionaceae; genus Vibrio; species Vibrio sp. C8. Next base: position 10,819 of record NZ_JBPAOE010000005.1, on the reverse strand, counting down.
CATCATGTTGCCACCCAATACACCCCATGCCATTAAAGGCACACCCATGACTAAACCAAGAAACGCATTACGTTTATGTTCTTTCTGGATATTATCTAAATGGAGTTGTTGTTTCTTTTGTTGCTCGGTTGGGTCACCGGCCCATTCAGCCTGATATCCTGCTTGGCTTACCGCTGCCACCAATGCCGATGTGACATCTTGATTTGAAATGACGAGAGCACTTTGTTCAGCCAAATTGACCTGCGCTTTTTCTACTCCTGAAACTGAAAGCAGAGATTTCTCTACAGATGAAACACAGCTGGCACACGTCATACCTTTAATCAGTAAGTGAGTATTTACTAAATCATCAGCTTGCGTTGGCGTTAGCTCTGCCGATTCGGGGTCAGCCGATGTTGGTTCTTCAGTGGCGACTTTCGGCTCTGCAACTTTCTCTTTTTGAGCTGGCTCAGCAACGGCTGCTTTAATTTGTTCTTCTTCATCAACTTGAGGGGTGTTGATAAGAGTCGCTTGGTAACCAACCTCTGCCACTCGGTTAATAATTTCTTCGTGTGAGCTTGAAGTAATCAGTGTTAGAGATTCTTTGGAAACATTCAGACGAGCTATATCGTCAAAGGCCTGCAAATGTTTAGTGAGTTTGTTTACACAATTGCCGCAGTTTAGTCCTTGCAGACTAAATTGCAGGGTGTTGCCTGCGTGATAGCCCAGCGATTCGATACTGTCGATGACCTTTTCGAGCGGAGAGTTGACATCCAATTCTATAAAAGTGGGTGATAGGGTTTGGATTTCAACCGTGAATTCAGTGTTGAGTTGACGTTCAACTTTTCGAGCGCAACCCATGCAATTCAAGCCTGATAAAGGTAATGCGTAATGGCCCATTTTCTCTTCCTCCAATCGACAGTAAGAAAAGCATAAACCTTAACCTAAAGGTAAGGTCAAGCGGTGTTATGGAATATGATTTAATCTTCCATTGTGGAATTAGTCATCAATGGTAAAATGGCGCCAAATTTTATCCTTTCAGTCGCAGTGGCTTAATGTGCCGCTGTTGTTTTTATATCTAAGGAAGTCAAATGACGGTTAAAACTCGTTTTGCCCCAAGTCCTACGGGCTATCTTCACGTTGGTGGTGCACGTACAGCACTTTACTCTTGGTTATACGCAAAAAGCCAAGGTGGTGAATTTGTTCTACGTATCGAAGACACTGACCTTGAACGTTCTACTCAAGCGGCAGTAGATGCGATTCTTGAAGGTATGAGTTGGTTAGGTTTGGAATGGGATGAAGGTCCTTACTACCAAACAAAACGTTTTGATCGTTATAACGAAGTGGTCGATCAGCTTCTAGCTCAAGACAAAGCTTACAAATGTTATGCGTCTAAAGAGCTTCTCGACGAGATCCGTGCTGAGCAAGAAGCCAATAAAGAGATGGCTCGTTACGATGCGAACCACCCTAAAATCAAAGCGGTGAATGAAGCAGCGAAAGAGGGTGATCCTTGCGTTATTCGTTTCCGTAACCCAAAAGAAGGCAGCGTAGTATTTGATGACCAAATCCGTGGCCGTATCGAAATTCGCAACGACCAACTTGATGATCTGATTATCCGCCGTACTGATGGTTCTCCAACTTACAACTTCTGTGTTGTGGTTGACGATATTGATATGGGTATTACTCACGTTATTCGCGGTGAAGACCACATCAACAACACGCCTCGTCAAATTAACATTTACGAAGCGATTGGCGCTAAAGTTCCAACGTTTGCGCACTGTGCAATGATCCTAGGCGACGATGGCGCTAAGCTGTCTAAACGTCATGGCGCGGTATCTGTAATGCAATATCGTGATGAAGGTTATTTGCCAGAAGCGTTGATCAACTACCTAGTTCGTTTAGGTTGGGGTCATGGCGACCAAGAGATCTTTACTCAAGAAGAAATGATTAACTTGTTTAGCCTGAATGCGATTTCTAAATCTGCATCAGCGTTTAATACTGACAAATTACTTTGGTTGAACAATCACTACATCAAGTCTTCTGATCCTGAGTATGTGGCGAAGCACCTAGAATGGCACTTTGACAACCAAGGTATCAACAAAGACAACGGTCCAGCATTAGCAGAGATCGTGAGTCTTGTTGGTGAGCGTTGCCATACACTTGTTGAGCTTGCTCAGCAGTCTCGTTACTTCTATGAAGATTTCTCTGAGTTTGAAGAAGGCGCAGCTAAAAAGCACCTGCGAGGTGTAGCAAAAGAGCCTCTAGCGCTTGCGCTAAGCAAACTTGAAGCTTTGACTGAGTGGACAACTGAAGCACTGCACCAAGTGATTGAACAAGTATGTGCAGAACTTGAAATCGGTATGGGCAAAATCGGTATGCCTCTACGCGTAGCAGTCACTGGTGGCGGTCAATCACCTTCTGTAGACGCGGTAATGCAGCTAATTGGTCAAGAGCGTGTTATTGCACGTATCAAGATGGCTCTAGCGTTTATCGAAGAGCGTGAAGCTAACGCACAATAAGCTATTTATTGAGTGACGAAAAAAGCTGTGGTGTAACAACCACAGCTTTTTTGTTATCTGGTGTTCGGGAAACTGTTGAAATGGCTCTGGATTTCTCTGTTTAAACGAGATTATTTCAAATCAATACTGCTCAAACGTCCCATATAAATAAGAATATCCAAACAGTCTTTATGGGCTTCCAATAGCGCTTTTTTCGTTTTGGTATAAGCGGCGAGTTTGCCGTGTTTATTGATAGAGCAAACCACACTCCTAAAGGTGCATTTGCCTTTATTGTCGTAATCGCGCCAAGCGGCAATATAGCAAGCATCTCGACTATCCGGATTATCGCTTGTTGGGCGAGGCTTATAGATGATCTTAGGCTCTAAGCTATGAGGTAAACGGGTCATCAGATAAGGATCTTTCAATATGCGTCGCCAATGCTTACCCCACATCTCTGTGCCTAATTCGTTTCTCAGCTTAATCGCCTTTTTAAGTCCTTTTGTTTCTCCTAGACGTATGTAACCGACCGATCTGTGCAGAACGCTGTCATCGGGAGTGTGAATATGAATTTTGTAAGCCGTTTTAGCTTTAGAGATAAATCGGTGGCCTGTATTGGTTTCAAGGTTACTTTTTTTCATAGGCTAGCGGTTTCCCTTACAACTTGATGGTTTTTAGGTGGCGGGCTTCTCTCCTAATTCCAGAACTTAGACGTGCCGTAAGTTAGATGACTCTACCAACCACCCAAAGCAGCAAGTGCCTTGGGGTTATAAATATTTTTGTTAATAGTAATTTTAGATGAAATCCCGAATAACGAGAATAAACAGTCTAGTTGAATGTTAATTTTTTATATCAAAATTGAGTAAAGATTCTGCGAGATAAACATTTACACGTTTATCTCGAAAGAGTTTTCATAGATGGCTAATTAACCATGTTGTTCAATATGCGATCTGATGGAATGTAGATAATGTAACAGCTATGCACCGAGGTGAATGTTTGTCACATTTTGCCATATTTGCCATACCGAATACCTTCTCGTAACTATATTGTTAATATTGTGTGTCTTGTCATTAACCTTTGTTTGTTGGGCTCTAGAGCAAGAAATATACAATTTTATATATCTATTTTAATAATAAAAATGAGCAAGTAAGGACGCAATTGGCTATGTCTACTCATAAAGGAAAAGAAGTGACCTTCTCCCAATCGGAGTTTTTGGTCTCAACAACGGATACAAACAGTATCATCACTTATGCTAATGATGAGTTCTGCCGTGTGGCGGGTTTTACCGCTCAAGAACTGATTGGCAAACCTCACAACATTGTTCGACATCCTGACATGCCTAAAGCGGCTTTTGCAGATATGTGGGGGCAGCTAAAAAAAGGCAACAGTTGGCGAGGGATGGTCAAAAACCGTTGTAAGAATGGAGACTACTACTGGGTTGATGCATTCGTAACACCCATCTACGACAAAGACAAAATCATTGGCTACCAGTCTGTCAGACATTGTCCGTCACGCAAAGATATTGCCTCTGCGGAGCAGTTATATAAGCGTATTAATAATGGAAAGAAACCCTTCCCAGTCACAGAACATATTTTATTTCAGAGAATCGCCGCTGCGATAGTCGCAATAGCTTTGTTGGGCAGCGCTTATTGGATAGCAGGATTGACGATGTTTGCATTAATTTTGGCATCACTCGTTATTTTCAGTGGTTTGTTTTTTGACGAAATTTTCAAATTACCTGCTTTGATGCAAAAACAATCTGATACGGTAAACAGCCCTTCCAGAGTCGTTTTTTGCGGTACAGGATTAAGTGGCAAAGTGGCCTATAACGTCGATATTCAATTAGCCAAAATTAGAACAATCTTGGGAAGAAGCTCGGATTCAGGTAAGGCATTAGTGGGCATTTCTGAGCAGTTAAAATCTACCAGCGAGTCGTCCTTAGAAAGCTTGAAAGCGGAGAGTGAACTTTTGGAGCAGCTTTCAACAGCGGCTACCCAAATGAATGCATCAATACAAGAGGTAAATAACGCCACTTTAGATACTCGAGAATTCGTCAGAGAAGTGAAATCTAAGTGCAGTAACGCCGCTGAAACACTCTCTAGAAATGGAAAAAACCTAAACGAGTTGTCCGACGATATTGGAGCTGCCGCTCAAAGTTTGCTTCAGTTAGTAGAAGATACCAACAAAATTTCAGGTGTAATGGCAGAAATTCAGGGTATTGCTGATCAAACTAACTTGTTGGCATTAAACGCGGCAATTGAGGCGGCAAGGGCTGGCGAACAAGGTCGAGGCTTTGCTGTTGTTGCTGATGAAGTTCGCACACTCGCGGGCAGAACGCAGATTGCGACACAGAATATTCAGAGTTCAGTAACCAATCTTCAAAGCTCAATGCAGACGTGGCAAAAGTCGATGATGACTAATCAAGATAAGTCACAAAGTTGTAATAGTGAGGCTCATACTGTTGAGGATATCATGTCCAGTGTCATTGATATGATGTCGTTACTTGAGGATAAATCTATTCAGATTGCTACTGCGATGGAAGAACAAAGCGCAGTGACCTCTGAGATAAGTCAAAACGTTCATCACATTCAAACCGTATCTAACAAGAATGTGTCACTAGTTGGTCAGGCTAGTGAGAATGCTTGTGAAGCACATTTAAGTGCTAACAATATTAATGCGTTAAGTACTAACTTTCGATAGCTATAACTCTTATCAATCTTACAAATACAAAAGACTAACGGCGCTAGGTTAGTCTTTTGTCTCTAAACAAAAAGTTCTGACAAGTTAAAGCGTTTTAAGCATACAAATTTCGCAACTGCCGTGCCCTGTATTACCGATACTTCCCTCTATATGTTCGAAACCAAATTGCTCGTATAAAGAAACCGCGGAGCTCAACTCTTCCAGTGTTTCCAAATATAAGAAACTGTACCCAAACTCTCTCGCTTTCTTTATCGATAAATCAATTAAACACCGTCCAAGACCAATACCGAGCACGGATTTATCCAAGTACAGCTTTTGCATTTCGCCATACTCTTCACCAGCCCCTAATAGCTGTGCAACGCCTACTCCACCAACAACTTGACCATTAAGCGTTGCTACCCAGTAACCGGATTTATCAAGGGTGTAAGCGGTACTCAGGCTGGCTAAAGCTGGGTCATGTAGGCTTACGCCTTCTAGATGGTCAATTTTATTATCTATGAAGCTGTTACGAATGACGTCAGCAATAGCATCATTGTCTTCAGGGGTAATTGGTCTGATAGTGATGTCTAGACCACGGAGTGAAATGCGAAGATGTTCTGCCTCGTCCTTACTCATTGTTATTATTCCTTTGATGTTGCTTGTATTCCGTCATCATATAAACAAAGAAATTTTAAGCAATGGCAACGTTTTTAAATTATAGCTATAGAGATTAATCGGATAAGAAAGACTTAGCGAGATATCCCACTAAGTCTCTGTAAAGTTGGCGCTACCGACAGGATTCGAACTTGAGACCTGTCCCTTAGGAGGGACGGAAATTAAAAATGTTAAAAAATGATAAGTAAGATTTATTAATAAATTCAGTGTGATATGTTAATTGTGTTGTGGTTGGATATGCTGAAAATTGATGTTTGTGGACAAAATGTGGACATTGATTTTGCTTTGAACCTATCTACTCAGACCTGAATCACTACTTATTATTTTTTGAGCTCATTCTTTTCAAAAAATGCAACTTTGCAGACTTTCTATGCAAAGTTGCGTTCTGTTTCGCTTAGTAAGTGCGTTCAATCACATTTAACTAAATCTTTTTCCAATCTGTTAATAAACAATACTGATTAATGTGCTATTGATCCAATTATCAGTAATATTCTTGGCATAATTATACTTAGTGCATGTTTTTATCAAAAATGAGAATTATTGCTTGCATTGCATTTGTGTTTTGATTAAAAATCACGCGTTTTTGTATCCCGTACTTTTGTTGCATAGGAAAAGTGTGATTATCTTCTAGGTATATAGTGGGATTCTAATTAAGGAAGTGGGATTGTACTTATGGATGAGCCTGCCTTATTTGAGTTAATTGCTTTTAGTAATTTGAAGGCAGATTGAGAGTTAAGATGAAGCTTAAGAGATCAACAAAGAACTACATTTACATTGCAGGCTTGTCATTAATAACGCTCTTGTCATTTGCGAAGTACTACTTCGACTCTCAAGAAGTTGCTGGAAAAGTGTCTACTGAGCTGCGAAGTATCGTCGACGAAAATATTAAGTACTATCAAGAACAAATTAGTCAAGACATCCCATTGAAAGACTGCGCTGCTTTTTTGCAGAAAAATACAGAGCTGTTGCTATTCAATAGGGATATTAGAAGTATCGGTGTTACTGATAAGAATACAATTAGCTGTTCTTCCGTAGTGTCCCTAAACGGAATAGATGTCCCCACTCAAACAGAAGTATCCGGTAGAATCAGACTGTTTTACCTTCCAAGAGCGCCCTATACTGGTTCTCTGGTGCCAAAAGATGCCGGAGCTATCTTACTCAAGATTTCTTATACACCAACCTATGCTACTTACTTTGCTTTTTATCCAGAGGCATTAACTGAGCTGATGGACGATTATTCTGAGTATGATGTGTTTATCAAACTTGAAAATGCATCGTTATACAAAGGAGGATCAGTTGGTCGAAGCAATCTTTTGCCAACAGGTGATTTATACAAAGTCGATTTTAATCTGAAGTTATATTCATTCTTGGCTTACTTCTTCATGAACCATGGCTTCATTGTTGTTTTTTGGACTGTAGCTTATCTGGTTGTAGTCAATAGAAGTTCACCAATTTTTGATAAGTTTAAAGCAAGCTACTGGTCTATAGATAAAGCAATTAAACGCTCTCAGTTTCATCCTTATCTTCAACCAGTGTTCGACATTAATGGAACACTGACTGGGGCTGAGGTACTTGTTCGTTGGCTCCATCCTACCAAAGGTATAATTCCACCCAGTGATTTCATACATGAAGTTGAAGCAAATGGAAAAATAAAAGACATAACCAGGATTCTTATGAACAAGTGTTCATTGCACTTGCGTAATGTTGAATATTTGAGAAATAACGACTTTCATTTAGGATTCAATGTTTGTGCGATACAATTTGATTCGAATCGATTGTATGAAGATGTATTGAAAATCCAGAAAGAGTTATTTCACAAAGTTAAAATAGCTTTAGAAATTACTGAACGCCAAGAATTTGAAAATGAGGTCTTTACTTCATATATCAGCAGGCTAAAAGATAAGAATGTTGTAATAGCACTTGACGATTTTGGTATTGGCCACTGTTCTTTAAAATATTTGATAAATACAAAAGTAGATATTATTAAAATAGATCGTGCTTTCATTAATACAATCTCGAATGGAGAGAGTACTCATGTACTTGATGCAATTATTAATTTGGCTAAGACTACAAATATTGAACTGCTTGCTGAAGGAGTAGAGACTCAAGAACAGTTCAACTACTTACATGGACGAGAAATTGGTCAGTATCAAGGTTTTTATTTTGATAAACCAATGCCAATAGAAGAATTTATTGAAAAATATTTTTCATAACATCATCTAATCAGTTGTTAGAGATAACGAATACAGTTCAATGCTGCCGTAATGAGAAACTAATTGGTAATAAACGAGCTCAATATGTGGACATAAACAAAAACGCCTTAGCTTAAATGTTAGCTAAGGCGTTGTTTTATTTGGCGCTCCCGACAGGATTCGAACCTGAGACCTGCCCCTTAGGAGGGGGCCGCGCTATCCAGCTGTGCCACGGGAGCAGGGCTCTTATATTACTCAATTATTTGAATAAGTTAACCACTGATAAACACTTTTAATTCTGTTTGTGCATAACGTCGCCAATTTGCACACTCGATAGTAGCTCTGGCTGATCAATCATCAATTCAGCATCGTTTTCATAAACACGAGACACCGTTAGAGTGATATCACTTTGGGTGACTTTATTACGTGGTAATCCTTTTTGGTCAATGAATGCACCGGTGTGCCACAGTTGCAGTTTATCGCCTTCTTGAACGCCGTGAATTCTGCCTAAATCCATGGTTAGTGTGTTGCCAAATTTGGCAACAACTTCAGGAAGCGTAATCTTGCACGAAATTTCAGACTCTAAGTCCAACATAATATTTCGGCTTACTCTAAGTAACATATCGCCATAAGTAGAAGCCCAGAAGCGTGCGCTTCGTGTATCAATTTGGCTGGTTTTCGCAAAAGGCCAACGGGCGACTTCACGATAGTTATGTTTAAAGACTTCACTGCCAGTTTTGCCATCGAACACTTTCATCTCTAAAGCGAACTGACGGTTAATGACATCATCTTGTAGTAACTTCTGCTCGATAGTCGCCGTAAGGTCAGTAATTACACCCCCAATGATGTATTGTGCGCCGGTATCTTGAGCAATCATTTTTATTCGTTCAGGATTACGGGCGTTGATATCATAGTTGGTGGTACCCACAGAGACAAAACTTCCTGACTCCTGACCGATTTGGCGGTTTACCACTTCAGCAAAATCATCACCCAGACTATAAATCTGACCCATGACCGCTTGTTGAGGTGATGCTAAATCAATATTGCCGACTAAGAAGGTCTTTTTATATTGGTTTTGCTGGCAACCAGTTGCCGAAGGATAAATATCAATACGAGCACGAATACTCATTACATCACTTCTGGAAATCGTCTCTTCAACCAGAATGTAACGGACTTCGTGGTTTGAAAACTGGTATTCGGTACGTTCCGATTCTAATAGCGGCATTAAGTTGCTGATACTGCCAATATCTGCCCCGGCAAATTTTACCGCCTTATAAATGGCGTTTTCTAATGCGTGGAGTCTGGCGGCACTTTCTGTCGAAACAACAGCGGCAGTACCTGTCACTTCATACCATTCTGCATAAGCTCTTGGTACGCTGAGTGTTGCTGAAAGCATTGAAATTAAACAATAAATAATTTTTTTCATTATGAATTACCAGTTAGGTATAAATTTTGCTTCTTAATTCGTAGCTGATGTAGGTATAGCGTTTCTGAATAGTAGACGAATTTAGAAAAGCAAAGAGTGTTCCAGTTTCATCAGTGAGAGTGAAATGGAACCGATGCCTTAGTATATCTGGAGATGAAGAGAATGAGAAAATGGCTTCCTTTAGTGCCAGCAGTTTTTTTAACTGCTTGTGCCTATGCCCCGATTTATAACGGTAAAGAACCGTACACGGGCTCACAATTTATGTTGATGGAAAGTCCAAGGCATACATTGGATTTTTTCGTAGAAAGTATGACTGAAGATTTAATGATATCGAATACGAGCATTACTTCTCGTAATTCCATTGCTGTTACTTCGTTTGTTGATCTGCAAAATATGGATACGACTAACTGGTTAGGTAATTCGGTATCTGAAGGTTTTATTTACCAGTTTCAGCGCCGTGGTTTCAAAGTTGTTGACTATAAAACCACAGGTACGATTCAAGTAACGCAGCAAGGTGATTTCGCCTTTAGCCGTGACTGGAAAGACTTGGCTCAAGAGCAAGAAATCCAATACGTGCTAACAGGTACTATGCTTCGTCAAGATGGCGGGGTTATTGTCAACGCTCGAGTTGTTGGTTTGCAATCTCGTATTGTTGTGGCGACTGCGCAAGGTTTCCTACCTGCTGATCGCATCGGTAGAGATCTAGATACTTTGAACAGTATGCGTACTCAAGATGGTGTTCTCATTCGTTCTGATCCAACGATGAAGCAACCTTACACCGTCATTCTGCGCCCATAGGAGTTTATGATGAAACAATGGTTATTGGTCCTAGTGACAGCGTTTGTAATGATGGGATGCCAGCCTCTTCAAACAACAAGAGCCGATGATTGGTTAACTGCGGTGGGATACGCGAGTATCAGTGAGCAGAAAGGGCGTGATGTTGAAGAGAAACGAGTTAGAGCGATGCGAGCTTCAAAAATTGATGCTTACCGAGAGTTGGCTGAACAAGTGTATGGCATGCGTGTTAGCGGCCGTTCTGAGCTAAGCGATCAACGTCTTGGTACTGAACGTACCAGCGGTGAAGTTGATGGTGTTATTCGTGGCGCAGAAGTGGTTCGTAGCTATAAAGTTGGCGACAGCTATGTAACGGAATTACGTCTAGACATTAATAAGATGAACATGCTTCGAGATTATGGTGAAGTTCAGCAGGTGCCTGAAAAACGTCAGCAAACACTGTTCTAACTATCTCGGTTCTATCTATTGTAGTTTTAATTATCACTCTCCAGATACTTAAAATCGGTGACCCGTCCTGATATGGGTTGACACATTTTAGTTAAAACGCTCGGTGTACTTCATCGGGCGTTTTGTATTTTAAG
>NZ_JBPAOE010000004.1:145626-149309 GCF_054051265.1 Vibrio sp. C8 | reverse complement strand
GCTATTTTGCTCGGTGAGCTCATCTTCTTTCCGTTTTATCGCCCCAACTATTTGGGGCCGATGCTGCCTAGGCTATACCCTGAAGAGCGGACGGTGTTATTAGCGGGGTATGCCGCGCTGCTGTATTGTGACCATGAGTGGCAGCACTCCCCATCAACGACACTGACGACTTCGCCAGCACAAAATACACCATGGTGGGTCATTCAAGAGCACCATTTGGATAACTCGCCAAACCTGCCGTTGCTTGCCAGCAACGTCGAGAGTTGGTTATGGCAACATCAACCTGCCTTGATGCAAGTTCGAATCGAGACCAACCAAGACGACTTCAAAGCGCAGTTTGAGCACCAGTTCCTAACGTTAGACTCCGAAACCATGACCTTAACTTCACAAGTCGTGACGGCAACGTTGCTCACCATTCTCGGTTCTATTTCCGTATCTCCCGAACTCAATGAGGCCATCACTGACACTCAGGACGATGAGTTGCTCTTCGCGCTCAAACATACCTTCTCGCTGTTACAAGGACACGCATAATGACGATTGAGATGTATAACCACTGTGTATTGTGCAACCCCGAAGTGAATTGGTTGGAGCTGGAATTTCGCAGTGAAAATGACGAGCCCATTAACGGACTCAAGGTCACCATTACTAACCCTTCGACAAAGCAAACTCATCAGCAAACGACCAGTCAGGGTAACGTACTCTTTAGTCACATCTCTGCAGGAGAATGGGTTGTCAGCGTTGACACCGACAACTTGTTGGAGGAAGTCGAACAATACGCCAGCCGAAAAGAAGGGGAAGCGTCGCCTGTGCAATCTCGGACAGCCGATGAAAAAGGCGCAGCGCAAAAAAAACCTAAAGAGTATCACGCCATTCATGTCGGAGATGTGTGGGCCTCCCAACCGGATGATGAGTTCCTGGTCGAGCACCACGGTCCTGTGATGGGTAATTACAGCGAAAAAACCAAAGGCTTTAGAGCCAACCACAACCGAACCGTCGTCCTTGAAATCAAAGCGCTTCGCAGTTATATGCCAATGATGGTTGATACCGAGCAATTTAGCTTGGTGAATAGCTATACGTTCGCATTGCTCGCTCAATTGGCGTACGCCAGCGATAAGTATGGCGCACCTGATAACGACGAAGCCAACCGTTTACCAGAAGGCAGCATTAATCGCATTATTGAACAGCTAAAGCTCAAAGAAAAACCGGAATACTGCGCCTCAACGAAAGAAAATTGGTTGTTAGTTGAAATCCCTTACTCTGAGCATTTGAAAGCCAACTACTATCAAGACACCGACATTGGAGCAGAAGCGTACATTCTAAGTAACGATGATATAGCCATTGTTGGTGTTCGCGGCACACAAAAGCATTTTGGTAATGAAGAAATAAACAAGCTTAGCCAAACGCCTCAAGTTATCGTTGCGGATAAGGTGTCGCCACTCCCAATATTAAAGATTACTGAGATCACAGACGGTGTTATTGCGGCACTCAATTCACCTGGGTATCAAGATGTCGTTACAGATATCGATGCATCTCAAATTAGCCCACCTGAATTTGGAGGGACCTACGTTCATCAAGGGTTTTATCAATACGCAATGGCATTGTGGAAACCAATAAATGACGCGATACTCAAACACCATGGAAATAAGAAAGTCTACATTTGTGGGCATAGTTTAGGCGGTGCTGGAGCATTACTACTTAGCTCGTTAATACAAGAAACTTACTCCCCTTCGACATTGCGCTTGTTTACCTACGGTATGCCACGAGCAGGGACGCATAGCTTCGTGAGTCGCTACAATGCCATAAAACACTATCGCCATGTCAACAATCACGATTTGGTGCCACAAGTACCAATGCGCTGGATGAACACCAATCCCGATGATAAGAGCGACAGCACATCTGTTTGGAAGTACTTCTCTCCCGCCCTTTACCTGTGGGATTCACTTAAAGAGAGAACCGTTGATAACGATGACGATAATTACCAACATCACGGCAATCTCGTCCAGTTACTTACTTATAGCTTGGCGAAGCACCAACCTAACGACATAAAACAGGTGCTGTTGACTGAAAAGCAAACGCACGTATCCAGTTTAACCTTAGCCTCTAATCAAACTGAAGACTCTTATCGACTGGCTAAAACGTTAAGCGAAGATCATATCGACATTAACGGATACGTGGGGACAATACACCAATCAGGCTTAGACCATATGATGAGCGAGTATATTCCTAATTTTAAATCTCAGCTCACATTACTTTTAAATGACACATTGGACCGCAGTTATATTGAAGCTGCGCAAACTGTCCACAGTACTGAGCAACGATTGTTAGATACATATCAGAAGCTTAAGCAAGATAAAATCAACGCCTTAGGCATGCAGTATGTTACGAGGAAAAACCCTGCGGCCCATGCACGTGAAGAACAAAAGCGTACTCAAACCGTCTTTGCGATTAAACAAGAGATTGAACTAACTGAAAAAATCATATGGAATGTTCAGCGAGTCAGACAAGAGTTAGAAACCCTAGTAACGAATCCCGCATTACTGCCTGTCGATCGTTTATTGTTTGGTGATCAAACACTCGATAAAACAACCATAAAGGAGCAGTTACAATGAAATCACTAGTGAAGTTTATCCTTGCTGGTATCGGGGGTGTGATTGCCTTTTTTCTAGCGGTGATATTCATCTTAAACCCGCTCATGAAATGGTACGATGATAGCAAGCCACCGATTGGAAGCGACAGAGACGATCATTTTATCCGCATTCAAGGTTATAAGCCTGCTGATGCAAATGTCACTGCTTATGTAACGTTTACTGGCGGCGGTGAAGAGTGTCGCTCACGCTCTTGGAGCGCTTTAGATGGGAAAGTGAAAAAAACGGGGAAAGGTGTATTTAAAATTGAGCATGACTTTTCAACCAAACCTGAACAATACGAGTTGAGAGTACCGTACCAAGATTATACTTCTTCTGGTTGTGACATGAAGTTACTCCAAATATATGTAGGCATCAAAAGCTCATTTGATACAGCGAGGTTTCCAGACTTACGTATCTACCCTCCAGTAATGGAGTATGATAAAGCACTGACCTTTGACTCCAAAATTGAAGCAAGAAATTGTGAACCATTTTATTCTGAGACGTATAAAAAATGGACGGATGGAGTGGGGTGTGATTTCTATATCAATGAAAAAAAGATATCTAAGGAGCAGGAATTTAACGCTGAAATCGTTCACTTCGACTTCTCTCAGTTTAAAGACAACACTATCATCACCTACAACATCCTAGCCGGTGACGATTACCGTCGCGAAACTATAGTAGAGCCTCAGGAGGAATGACTTTATTAAATAAAAAGCGACAATGGGTATACCTCGTTGGACTGGTTGTTTTGGTTGGTGGCGCCTATTGGGGTGTTCAGTCCACAAGTACTACGCCGCCACAAGCTTACATTCGCCTCTCGGGTGTAAAACCAGCAGACGCGACGATCAAAGCTTGGGCTAACTACATCGCCAGTGGTGATGAGTGTGAATCCTACTCTTACGATATGTTTGGGCAAAAAGCGCATCAGGGAGGGAAAATTACCACTTTTTTCACTCAAAACTTCGCTGGAGACGACGATCATTATGAACTAAGAGTCCCATATAGTACGTATACGGATACCCAAAACTGCATTATTGAGTTAAGAGATATTACCGT